>MEUM01000097.1:3515-7381 GCA_001771735.1 Caldifarciminota bacterium RBG_13_43_14
TTTGCTTTTCCGCTTGCGCAGCGGATCAGCGAGATCCATGATATCATCGCGATCATAGTCGGGAAACCAAAACCGAAAGGCCGAGGTCTAAAAATTGACCTGCCTGAGATCGGAAAATGGGCTCAATCTCGAAATATCAATGTTTTGATCCCGGAAAACCCTAATGACAGTGATTTTATAAAAAATATAGATTCATTAAAACCCGATCTTTTCATCCTTGCATCCTACGGTTATATATTGAAAAAAGATTTTCTCTCGATTGCACCAATGGGGGGTATTAATGTCCATCCTTCGTTATTACCAAAATACCGGGGTGCAGCACCAATACAGCGATGTTTAATGAATGGTGATGAAAAGACCGGGCTAACGATTTTTTTCATGGATGAAAAGATTGACCACGGTGAGATTTTTTTCCAGGAAGAAATAGTGATCGATGAAAATGATAATTATGGATCCCTGTCGGCATGCCTGACGGAAAAAGCAAGATCGGTGATCGAGAGCGTGCTTGAATCAGTGATCAATAAAACTTGTTTACGAAGGAATCAGGAAGAAAACAATAAAAGCCTTGCTCCTAAGATCAAAAAAGAAGAATTGTATATTGATTGGCAGCAACCGGCGCGGGTAATTCACAATCTTGTACGTGCGCTAGCACCAAAGCCTGGCGCTCGCACATATTTCCGGGATCAGGAGATAAAGATCCTGAGAACAAGCATCAATATGCAAAATGCTCGTCCTGGTGAAATAATCAAGATTAATAAATGTATGGCGATCGGTACGGGCAGGGGAGTCTTGATTATTGAGCGATTAAAACCATCAAATCGTATGGAAATGTCGGGCTGGGATTTTATCAACGGGATCCGTTTACAACAAGGAGAAGTGCTGGTATGAACGCAAGAGAAGCCGCGCTCAATGCGCTGTGCGAAGTAGACGAGGGGATAAATTTAAAAGAAGCTCTCGGGGTGACTTTTGAAAAGGACGATCTTCCGGATGAAGAGCGTGCTCTCGCCACTGAACTGGCCTTTGGTACATTAAGACATTGTGAGGAAATCGATCAGATTTTGCGCGAAACTTATAATAGTGATTTTACTTCCCTTGATAATATATTAAAAAATGTATTGAGAATAGCGGTTTATCAATATTTGTTTTTAGAAAGGATACCGATTTACGCAATCGTTAATGAAGCAGTTAATTTTGGCCGGACTTTGAAGGAGCGCGGTCTGATAAATGCTGTACTGCGAGGCGTAATCCGTAATAAGCGGGTGCAGGCTTTAAGAATACCTCGTGCCTGGGTTTTACGCCAGATCGTCGATGCTTACCCGGTCAATGGCGAAAAGATCATCGAGTCATTCAAGATCCGACCAACGCCCTATGTAAGGATAAATCTATTAAAGAATTCGATGGAAGAAGTAGAGGAAAAGCTTCGAAGAGCGGGACTGGAATTTGTACAGGGGAATTGGTTTCCGGAATTCAAGGCGGTCAGCCGGCTGGGTAGTATAATTAATAGCAGTGTAATGAAGGAAGGGTATGTTTCGATACATGATGAAGGCCAGGGAATGGTCTGTCATCTGGTTGCACCGCAAAAAGGCGAAAAGATTATTGATCTATGTTCGGCTCCGGGCAGCAAGACAACCTATATGGCTGAGCTCATGCATGATCAGGGTATGATGATCGCAATCGAAGTGAGTTCGCAAAGACTCGGCATGGTTCAGGAAAATGCTGCAAGACTTGCGTTGAACATAATCCGCCCAGTCTTAGCCGATGGTCGTCGTTATTCGATCGAGGATGTTGATAAAGTGCTCGTCGATGCCCCATGTAGTAATTCAGGCGTGGTCGCAAAGCGTCCTGAAGTAAAAGAACGGGTCAACGCGAAAGTGATCGCTCGCTTATCCCGTCTTCAATTGGACCTTTTAAACAACGCTACAACCTGTATTAAAAAGGGTGGTTCGATAATTTATTCGACTTGTAGTATACTACCGCAGGAGAACGAGGAAATTGTGGAGCAGTTTCTTGGACAGCATAAAAACTTTGAACTTGAACCGGCAAAAGATTTCACGCCAATCGGCGATACATACCTGAAGATCTTGCCTGGTGAATATTACACAGACGGTCTTTTTGCCGCCAGGATGAAGAGAAAAAAATAAAGACCGATCACAGATAACCGATTACAGATTTGTCTATACCCCAACTTAGTACTTGACAAAATCTTAATTATGTGTAAAATGGTACAGAATGGGACAAAATGGGGATTATTAGATTTAGAGGGTTTTTCCGACATGCGCTTGATGACCGGAATCGGCTGGCAATACCCAGTCAGTTCCGCAATGTACTTAATCACGAGTCCGAAGGGAAACTTGTATTAACCCCTGGTTATGATCGTGAAATATCAGTCTATGCTTTGAAAACCTGGGAAGAAATTGAGAATAGTGAATTATTGACTTTGTCCATGGATCGGGCACAGGCACGGCGTTATCGCCGGCATTTCACATTCGGCATAAAAGAAGACCATCTTGATACTCAGGGAAGGATTTTGATACCGCAGTTCTTGCTTGAACATTCAGGTATCATAAAGGAAGTAATCGTGGTCGGTGAGATCGATTATTTCACCTTATGGACCCCTGAGAATTATGAAGAAATATCGCATCAGGTTGGAAAGAACTATCTTGATGATGCAGAGAGCATTGAAAATCTAAGAAGGAGGAAAAATGAAAATCCAGGCCGTTGAGGCGGTCAATAATAAAAAAGTGTCGTTTTTCTTGCCGAGTGGTGAGATCAACGAAGAGGAGTTCAATGTCATTGAACAGAAATTCAAAGAAATGCTTAATCAGTCCGAGCATAATATCATACTCGATTTATCTAGGGTGAGCCATATTAATTATCGGGTTATTGGTTGGTTGATCGACTATCAAAAGAAATTTAAGGATCTAGGCGGAGACATAAAGCTCGTTAATGTATCTCCATATCTGTATGATATACTGCGCCTTTATGGTTTCTATCCGTTTGAAATCTTTCCCTCAAAAAGGGCAGCACTGAAAAGTTTCATGTAATCATGTCTATAATCCATGTGCTTTCATCAGCCGGTACTTTTAACTGAGGTTACCGAGCTAATGAACATTGCTCGGGACTGCGGATATTATTGTGATTGTACAGCAGGCGGCGGCGGACATCTCGAGAAATTTTTGCAAATGACCCACCGCGCTCAGTTCATCGGTATCGACTGGGATCCTGAAGCGATCGCCTATGCTCGGCAGCGCTTGCTTTGTTTTGGCACGCGCGTTTCCTTATTCCAGGATAATTACATTCAACTAGATTTAATCCTTGATCACCTGAAGATTAATGAGATCAATGGGGTAATTTTTGATTTTGGCGTTTCTTTTCATCAGATCGCATCGGATAGGCGGGGATTTAGCTTTGACCGCGATTGTCCCCTGAAGATGAATATGGCTCCGGATAATCCTTCTTTATCCGAATGCCTTGAACAAGCCGACAAATTTGAAATCATGCAAGTACTCAAAGATTATGGAGATGTACGGAATTACCGGCGTGTTGGAGCAGAGATTTTTGAGCACAGGAAGGAACTGAGGTCGACCGGTGCATTAAGGGATCTGGTGATCAAAAATACACCTAAACGTTATCACATAAAAAATCTTCGAAGAGTTTTTCAGGCGTTACGTATCTGGGTAAATAAAGAGCTCGAAAATGTAGAGTCGGGTTTGATCCGGGCGTTCGCCAGATTGGCGCCGGATGGGCGTTTGATCACGATCGCCTATCATTCAGGTGAAGACCGGATCGTCAAACAGCAGTTCAGAAAATGGCATCAAGAAGGGCAGGGGCGCCAGTTGAACAGGAAAGTTATACGACCAAGCGCT
>MEUM01000098.1:0-172 GCA_001771735.1 Caldifarciminota bacterium RBG_13_43_14
GCTTTCAAGTATAATCCTTCATAGTCGAAATTATCCTGGAAATAAAAACTATATTCATAAGGTTTGTATTGATATTCATCAGTAATCGGATATACGGTATCACCAATAAAATATTCGAAATTCCTAAGGTCCAGATAAGAATATTCAAAACCCATTTTGAATTCATGATACT
>MEUM01000098.1:196-493 GCA_001771735.1 Caldifarciminota bacterium RBG_13_43_14
TATTTGCCTTGATGATCTGAGACTGTTTTTCCCGATATCTTGGGTAATCGCCTTCGCACAATATGCTGAAATAGGACACGCCAAAGGGATTATTGTTGCTCGCCCCGGGCAAAGGATATTCAAGGGTATGATAGTCTTGAAATTTGAAATCATCGAACAGCTCGTATTCTGTCTGCTCGCGCACACCATAGGTATTAGTGGTATATAAACGGCTCAAAGTGACATTGAACAATTTGCGGGAATCAGGCAAATAGTTGATACTGAGAATTTGTAAATCGCTTTTACGCAAATCCGAAC
>MEUM01000098.1:532-1652 GCA_001771735.1 Caldifarciminota bacterium RBG_13_43_14
CATAAGGATAACGATCAAATTGAATCCTCGATTTAGCACCGCTTAATGACAATTTAATTTTATTTGACAATGATATCCACCATTTTCCATAAAGGGCATAATCATCCCGTGCTTTGTGAGGCAATTTAAATAATCTTGGGTCCCAGTCATCAGTATGCATTAAATCTATTGAAAAAATGCCTTTTAATTTTTTTGAAATTGGTAATTGAATTGATGCTTGATAATTCTCATAACCGAAATCATAATAATAAGGCATTATTCTTTCTGTCTTACCATATAATGATACCTTGAGATTGTCCGCAGGATGAGTAGAAATTATATTTATTACTCCGGACATCGCCCGGCCATATTCGGCATCAAAACTCCCCGGAAGAAATATAATTTCATCAACAATACCTTTGGTCAATATAATCGCCGGGTCACCGGTTTGAGGATCAATGATTGAAACATTATCGATCAGATAATTAACTTCGGTCGCCCGTCCGCCGCGCACATGCAGGGCCGTGTCGAGATTGGCTATCGATGCCTGAAAAGCAATAAGGTTTAATGTGTAATCGATCGGCAGGGTGGCGATCTCGGCCTGTCTGATTATATAAGTTGTTCCGGTCATGTCTTTTGACACAACCGGTTTTTCATAAATAACCGTAATAGGTTCGATCTCGATCAAAGATTGCTTAAGTTCGATGGTTAACCGCGCTGTTTGATCGATCTTTACTTCGATATTGGTTATTTTCTGGGTTTGAAATCCAACACAGGAAATTTCGAGAGCATAAGTCCCGGGGACTATATTAAGGATGAAGAAATCACCATTTTCATCAGTTGACGTACCTACCTGGGTACCTGTTACTATTACGTTGACATAAGGAATTGGCTCACCCGTGGCAGCGTCAGTCACCCTGCCCTGGATTTTACCGGTAAGACCTGAGATTACGGCTAAAACGTACAAAAAATGAAACATCATCCTCCCATATAGTATTTTATATTAACATTGAAAATAATTAAAATTATTTAATTTTAATCAGCTTTATACATTCTATTAAATTATCTTCAAACGACGCAAAATATTGGCCTGGCGGAACCTGATTCAATTGAATGTCAGATCCATCCCAATAAAAATATA
>MEUM01000098.1:1667-2371 GCA_001771735.1 Caldifarciminota bacterium RBG_13_43_14
TCTTTGATCTAATAGCTTTTATAAACTGCCCGGCACTATTGAATATTTTTACTCGATTGGTTAACAGGTTGGATGATGGTGCGTTATTTTTTATAGTTTCTCCGTATGATATTACTATCTTAGTCGAATGAAGAAACGGATTAGGAGTTGCCCGTATTCTGTAACTCGGTACTGCATTTCGATTCTCCTGCACTACCGGGGAATACGTCTCACCAAAAAAAACAGCAACCGGATTATATATACTGCCATTCCAGTAACACCAATACGGATCGATGTTTCTCCATAGATCAATCGCATATATAAAATATGCGCAGTACAGATTTGGATTGATGCGCTTGGCGAGTTGTTGAAAGGCCGGCCGGTTAGTAAGCATGTATGTCAAATTCTCAGGTGCTGACCAGGTCATTCCGTTGTCATGCGACCAGGTAATATAAAAATCCCACCAATTCAACGAATCCGGCAGATTGTTTCTGGGCATACAGTATAATACCGCTGCCAAATCGCCGCCGGTACCGATCGTAGGGTAATAACACTCGCTGTCCGGCGCTCCGAATGTCGATGATACTTGCACGCATGGTAATCCGGATCCAGGCGATATATAAATTCTTGAGTAATAAGGATATTCTACGTCCATATGATCTTTGCGATTGAAAACGAGCAAGGGCGTGCTCTGATCTGTGACCGCGCACTGCATCCAGTCGGTG
>MEUM01000098.1:2433-3664 GCA_001771735.1 Caldifarciminota bacterium RBG_13_43_14
ACCATTGGTCGTAGTTTTATAATATACATTCATATTGTCATCGTAGTAAAATACATAAGCAATTCCAGCGTTGACGTCAAATCCCCATAAAGTTTTCTCGGTCGCTATCATTCCGATACTCAATTGCTGTTGGAGATCATAGGAATACATGCAGTACCTTATTGTATCCGGATAAGGATAGTGCTGACCGGTTGTAACAATGAAAAGCATGTTGCCGTTGGGCATTTGTTTACCAAGACATTGACGGGCATCATCAATAGATAAATCAGCCGGATTATCCCAGTAGCTTGAATACCAGCTGCCGGTTTGATAGGTCGCCACCGCGCGATACCCGATTCCACCGGTATAAGTGGCATGACATATATGCGGTCCCTTGTCATATTGACCGAAATCAGAGGCGATCGACATTGGCTGCAAGCTTGATCCATATTCAAGGTTGTATACAGCATAATCATGCGTCCACCATGATTGATCCGACGGACATTGATGGACGTTTACACAACCAGTTGGATTGTAAGATCGGTTTACTATCTCTATTGCATCAACATACTGATTATATGCAATACATTCAGGTATTTGACTTGATATCGTATAGGCATTACCTGATGAATCTACAATGGTATATTGATTGATGACAAATAATACACATAGACTCAAAAACATATTTTTACCTCCCGTACTCTTGAATTGTATATATTTTATTATATATGTAAATTGTGAAAAATTTGTGAAAATTTGGTACTATCGTCGCTTATTTTCAGTATTTCTCTATGAAAAAGTGAACGTATGTTGCCATCAGTTCTTAGGAAGGACTAAGGCTTCACAGTAAGAGGACAAACACATCATCAAATATTACTTTTATCCTTTGACCCAAAGTATCCTGGTTTGATGCCCAAAGACCAAAACGGCCGTTTTTATATGAGCTTTCACTGAGTTGGAATTGAACAACATTATTAACAAAGACATTAAGAATACTGACATCATACATGACTCCAATTGAGTACCATTGATCATTTTGAAAAGTATAGGGAATACAATGAGAGCGTTCGACGATGGAATTTCTGATCCTATAAAATCCCAAAGTATCGCGTGACGCAACAAGCAAATAATAATTATTCTGGTCCTGATATCGAAATATTATACCAGCTTGCCATTTAAAAGTTGAAAAAGACTGAATGTTAAACTTCGCCCGATATTCAAAATTTTTTCCGGCACCTCTGTAAAGTGTAAT
>MEUM01000098.1:3694-3875 GCA_001771735.1 Caldifarciminota bacterium RBG_13_43_14
TTCATAAACAACTGGTATGGAATGCAACATAGGATTTGCTGTATCGTGTACAATACTCCATAATCCTTCAACTATATTGAATGCGTAAGGTTCCTGAGTGCCAATAGTATTATCATCGAATGTCAGTGTAGTAAAGTAGAAGTCAGCGTTAGCTAAATCGGTCTCTGCCCACAGACTTTCA
>MEUM01000098.1:3910-5188 GCA_001771735.1 Caldifarciminota bacterium RBG_13_43_14
AAACATGCTGAAGAGAAGATTATCAATATCCATATCATATATACTAATACTTTTTTCATTTATCTAAACCCACCTGATATCCAAATTCGATATGTTCGTAACCAATTCTGAGATGATAACTCTTTTCTTTTTTGTTTTTTCCAATAAAACGGGGAAGAGCATCTGCGATGCTATATACATAGCAGATGATGAACCCGGCAGTTACTCCAACGGAAATATGATACCAGGTATTATAATTACGATACAGTTCATCCATCCGGTGTCGTTCATCCGGACCAAGGGATAGGTATTGCCGGTGCTTGTCATCGGTAATTATCCATGATATCGCTCCGCAACCAGCAGTTATGGCGCTTGTGATCATGATTGTCCTGCCCTTTTTTTCTTCCCCAACCATCATTTGCCCCCAACCCGGTATAAAACAAGAACACATTGCAGCTTCACCTCTGAGTTCTTGCTTTGCTGATATAAATGTTCTGTATACATCAAGCGGAACAGTGATGGAATCAAGCATAAAGGTTGGATCTATGTCTAACATTTCCTTAAAATGAATCCGGGCGGCATAGAAATTTCCTGTTGCCATATATGAAAAGGCAATAAATTTATGAGCTGATAATCTGTCACCGTTTTGATAGCTATCCAATGCTTTCTGAAGTACCGAAATCGTTTGCGAATAATAACCATTGTAATAACACTCCATGGCCTCGAACAATACTATGTCAAGTGAATCTTGGATATCGCCATTGTAACTAAAACACATTTCTATTGATGCGAAAAACAGAATGATCATGAGTATGAATGTTCTCGAAGAATGACTATGTGAATTAACGTTCATGCGGGCTTTTCTGAATTTCTTCGGCAAGCTTAAGATATTCGTTCGACCTGTCATAGTTGCCCATTTGAGCATACACGTACGCTAAATTGGTGATAATGTCTATTCTCCGGGGATTAACAGGCAGCATTTTATTCTCATACACGTCTATTGCCTGTTCGTAGCGACCCAAACGCGTATAACACGCTCCCAGGTAAAACCATGCATATTGATCATGCGGATTGAGACTTGTAGCTCTTTCAAGTATTTTTAAAGCCTGGTCGTAGGCTTTGGTTTTTACAAGTATTTCTCCAGCGAAGAACAGGGCATCGGTGTCATCGGGTTTTAATTCAAGACACAACAATAAATGCCGTAAAGCAAGACTATCATTACTTATTTTATAATATGTCATGCCAGTGTAATAATACGCACGCGCAAGATCAACCCCTGCTTTGGATAATGCTGATAGA
>MEUM01000098.1:5296-7422 GCA_001771735.1 Caldifarciminota bacterium RBG_13_43_14
AGGGTAGTGTCGATAGCCAATTTATTTTGAAACAAGATGGAAAGCAATCGGGTATATTTTGGCAGGTAGTTTTTGACTCCATTATCAAAATATACCAAAGCGCTATCGTATTCCTCGATTTCGAAGAGCGCCTTTCCGATCAGAAAATGAACATCTGGATTTCGAGGATCAACAATCAGCACTGCCTTGTATTCCGCGTTTGCCTGTTCAATATCTCCGAGTTTGTATAATAAAGCACCTTTTAAAATACGTGCGCTAGCGTCCGGTGACAGGATAAGATGTATTTGGTTAAGATAATTCAAAGCTCCGCTGTATGCTTCATTCATAAACATATCCCGTGCCGCAAAAAAAAATGCCTGGCCAAAATATTTCCTGCCGTCCTTTTTATCAATCCATTTTAGTGACTTTGTTGAATCGATCATAAAAGCCCGATTTAACGCATCGGCTGCTTCCCGCCAATTAGCATAAGCTATTTCACAGCCGCACAATATTAAATATAGTTCAAAATGCTGTTCTCCCGCATCTATTCCTTTCAGACATGCCTGCCGGGCACGGTCATAATCCTTTTCATTTAGATAAGCAATCCGGGCGGTAGTAAGGTTTACTGAACCATATACTATGGACGATAGCCAGAACAGCATAATAGGGATATACTTTTTCAATCGTTCTCCAAAATTTCAAATTCATATAGTGCCGTGCGTTCCTGGCCGCTAATAAGGTCTTCAATCCGTAAAACGATCATGTAGGATCCAGCATCCAGATCCATAGGATGATATTCAGCTGCAAGATAAGCAGTTTGACCAAAATCCTTGTCATTACGGATTATTGCATCGACAACCTCCTGCCGCATGGTTTTTTTATTATATACTTCATATACGGTTTTTATGTTATGCATACCGTCATCAGTCGATAGGTTATAAGCTTCACAGTATAAATAAAATGGCATATGTTTTTGTATAGTAGGCATTACCATCGGGATAACGCGCCCCACCGGCTTTTCGAATTTAGCGTGAGTAAATATCTCATCAATCAAGGTAGCAGGAATTAGATCGCTAATTTCTTTTGCATCATCTAAGTATTCGATAAGATCAACATCTAAATACGCATAACCTTTACGTTTGCCGTTTAAGTCAGTCAGCTCTATTTCCACGTGATATATATCTGGTTCCATCCATAGATTTGCCTCATCACAGAATATACCATCGGCGCTACCGGTTGGGATTAAAACATCCTGCAGTACGTAGCTATGAGTTCCTTCGTTATTGTACACCTTTATTTTACGATACAGCTCGTAACCGGTTGTATCTTTAATTTCCACACTAATGTATATCTCAAGGCGCGTAAGGTTCTTGTGTTGTCGATATCGCCCGGTTGCTACAGAAAAGAGCAAAGTATCAATAGGCATGACATCGATAACAGTATCCCGTGCGATTTCTTTCAGATAGGGTATAGCGACATTTTCTCCAAACTCGGATGTAGCGATGAGTACATAGGCCGAGGCGATGCGAATAAAATCGAATAATAATCCCTGTGCACCGTACCTCCACACTTCAGCCGGTTTTACAACGTCTTTTACTTTTATCGCAATTCTTTTTTGTGGAGATATTTCTTCCCGGACCGAGGGCGCACCATAACGCACATAAATGGATATTCGATCATCGGTTAAGGGGGCGTGCTTACCGAATGTTTTAAAGGCATAAGCGATTCTTTGTTCAAAAGTATCGCGTTCCATAATAACATTCTTATACCAATAATCATCATAAAAATGACTTCGTTCTTGGGCAGTTTCAAACATGATATACTCTTTTGCGGAAAGGGTGTCAATGCTCCGTAAACCCAGATATGATACGCGTTCGTGTTCGGTGAGCCGGTAGAATCGGGCAGCAAATATGTTTACTGAAGCACACGCGGCAGCGATCAATAGTAGGATTCCCGCACCAAGTATTATTATTATCTTGATAGTGTTCATTTAGCTATTGTTCAGGTACATCCGGCACATCATACGTGCCTGGTGCTAAAGTATATAGCCATGGCCATTTTTTATCTTTCTCGGGATCCCGGTAGCCAGATTCAAGAATGTACATCATTTCTCCAATGGTAAGCTCAACAACGAAGCGCGGATTTCC
>MEUM01000099.1 GCA_001771735.1 Caldifarciminota bacterium RBG_13_43_14
TAAAGCTGCCGGGTTTGTTGATTATTTTAAGCCGGGGGAGGGGTTGATGATAAACCCGGCTTATTTCTTCAACCGCGAATTTCAGCTGCTCTAAAGTATACACCCGGCGCGGTATTGCCAGGCGAAAAAGACCGTCAAATACGCCGCCGCGCACACCTGACTGCAGGAACACCTGGGCCGCCAGACTAAAGGCAGCATATTTAATATTTGATCTCGGTATGATAACAATGCCGTGAGCACCGACCGGTTCAAATATCATTACCTGATTCTTTTTTAGAAATGACGCCATGATTCTTATATTGTAGATGTGATTCCTTAAGAAATCTTCATCGATCGCTTCTTGTATACCGATATTCAATGCGGCAAGGTCTCGGGCTGCCATGCCGCCCGAGCTTGGATAGGATTCTTGTTGTATTACTTGATCGGTAATACGTTCAAAAATCCTTTTATCTCTTCCCATTATAAGGCCGCCGACATTGCACAGACAATCTTTTTTTCCGCTCAAATAAGCAAGATCGCACAACTTGAACATCTTTTTGACAATTCGTTGAATATTGTACTTCAAATCAAGATTGTCTTTATTAAGAAATGCATTACCGGCAAAGCGGCTGGCGTCGAAAACGACCGGTATTTTATTTTTCAGGCATAAATTTTTGACCTGTTCCAGATTTTTGATTGAAACCGGCTGTCCACCGTTAATGTTACTAGTAATGGTCATAATGACCATCTTTGGGGTTTTTTTCGTGATTAGGTTCTGAAGACGGTCGATATTGATATTCCCGCAAAACGGTGGCCTCAGGTCCGGCAGGTCGATCGCCTTGCCACCCACCGATTCAATATTTGCCCGGGTAGTTTCGAAATGAGTATTTGAGACAACCATATCACCTGGCTTGAGCGTCAATTTGAAAAGTATGTTTTCAGCGGCTCTTCCTTGATGGACAGGCTGAACATAGTTGAACCCGAATACTCTGCGAACCGTGCTGATAAGATCGGCCGCTTCTTTTTGACCGGAGAAATCTTCCCTGGCTTCGATCATTGATGCCCATTGCCGGCTGCTCATAGCTCCAGTCCCTGAATCAGAAATAAGATCGATCAAGACCATGTCCGCCGGAATATGAAATGGATTATGACCGGCATTGATAAGTTTAATTGTTCTTTGGTTCTTGGAGGTTGCCATTAGCTTTTCCGTGATCTTGATGCGATATGGTGTAAGCATTTACTGTCCTAACCGTTGTATTTTCTTTTTTATTTTTTTACTCTTCGGATACAGCTCCAGTGCTTCCTGGTAATTTTGCAGCGCCTTTTTTAAATCATTCATTTTTATGTATACATCACCGAGATGTTCAAGGATCACCGCGTCATATTCGATTTCAATTGCTTCTAAAAGGTCATCCCGAGCCTTCTCATATTCACCCATTTGATAATAAACCCAACCGCGTGAATCAATGAAAAATCCATTGTGAGGATCAAGATCCATGGCTCGATTAATAAGTTCAAGGGCAAGATCCAGATTTTCCGCCTGCTCGGCGTATTGATATCCTACATAGTTCAGGGCCGATGCATTGGTCGTGTCGATCTCGATTATCCGGCTGAAGATCTTAGCCGCTTCTTGCTCGCGATCAAGGCGGGCGTAGAGATTTGCCATGGCTTCAAGATTCGGCAAATTTTTTGGATTGAGCGCAAGCCCCTTACTATAAAATCGATATGCATCATAGTATTTTTCTTTCATTTCGGCGGTCGCGCCCATTAAATAATATATCTGCACCATATCACCGCCATAATATGCGGCTTGATCAAGTGATTGAGAAGCGAGTATATAATCTTTTTTATCAATAGCAATAAAGGCACGATATACCCATAATTCTATAAATGAAGGATCTATTTTTATCGCCTGGTTTATTTCCTTTAACGCCGCATCATGCAGTCCATCTTCAAGATATATGCGTGCGGCATAGAACCTTGAATAAGTATCCTGAGGGTCAAGGCGTGAGGTGACATGGAATTCACTCAAAGCCTTTTTGTTATAGCCGATTTTGTAATAGGCAAAAGCAAGGTTGCGACGCATATGTGCATCATAATAATCCCGGTCGAGCAGTTTGACTGCGATCGCAATCAGTCGATCATATTTATCTAACTCAGCGTATAATTCAACCAGACGCCGTCCGGCTGATTGAAGAAAACTGTCATCCTGTAATGCCAGTTCGTAATAACAAACTGCAGAATCGGGATTCTGCATAATGTCAAAAGCAGTTGCGATACCGGTAATTGCGACGACATTAGTTGAATCAAGTTCATATGCTCTATGATAGTACGTGATCGCTTCGTCGGGTTTGTTCATGCGACCGCCGATTGCGGCAAGACGTGTATAGATCTCGGTCGTTAAAAGACTGTCGGGCATAATCAATAATATATCCTGGGCTTTCTTTGGTTCGCGTACCGCTTCATAAAGTATCGACAAGCTTGAATATATAAGGACATTGGATGAATCCTGTGCAAGGGCTTTTTCATAAACTTTTATTGCCTTATCATATTCAGTCTGACCGATATACCCGATTGCCAGGGTATTATATAATTCCAGGTCAGGATCGAACCTTTCCAGAGCTTCGTTCATAACCGCAATACCTTTTCGATAATTACGTGTCTGATAAAACGCTCCGGCGAGTGATAGGTATATTTCCCGTGAAAAAGGAGCGAGCTCTTTTGTTTTTTCATAATACATGATCGCTTCTTCGTATTTACCCGCGAGCTCCAATTGGTTACCGATGCTGAAATATTCATAAGCATCAGCCCAATCAGAGACCAGAACGCTTGTTAAAAGGCGACAAATAAGGATAATAGCCATAATTTGTCCGGATCTTTTATCGGATCATTGTTCCAGATATTATAATCAAGTCTGATCCCGATCTGGCTTTTATAAGGTCGATAATTAATGCCCGCACGGGCAACATGCTGATGATACCAGCACGTGTCACCTCGGGCAATATGGAAAATCGGCTCGACCTCAATATTGATATTTTTTTTCAATTTCCAGGTAAATGCCGATTGAACAAGTATATCGAATTGATAATCAGCACCGGCATTTATATCCCAGCCGTGATAAAGCCAGTGCGGATAAATACCGAGATCAACTTTCCAGATAACGATGTTTTGACTTGTCCGCCGTCTGGTTGGATGATAATCGTTATTCGCGAAGGTCAGATAAAAACGATTGAAATTTGGTGTGCCTTCCACATCAATGTCAATATCATGAACGCAATCATGAGAAAAAGACAGGCGTCCGTAATATCTGCTAATCATATAATCAATTCCGGCAACAACATAATAATGGGCATAGCGGGGATCAAGCGAGACGCCGCCGGTTTGCTCGGCCATGTCAAGATCATCGCGATAATAGAAATAAAAAGAAAATGCCCCCTGTCTGATCAGCATGCAGTAAAGATCAATTGATGCGTCCATGTTATATCTTATTGTATCGGGATTAAGATATTTACCCAATAATGCGCTGCCGTGGAATTCAACCGGGATTTCAATGCCATTTGCAGTTGCAGACAACGCAGCAATTAGAAGGAGCGGTTTAAACGTTCCTAACAATTTCCCCATAAAGATCTACTCCTTTTATGCCTTTGATCTTTACCCTAATAAAATCACCAGACCGCTGTTTCAATAGCTTTTTGATCAATATTCTACTATCGATCTCTGGTGAGCTGTATTCAGTATGGCCGTAAAAGTCTCCATTTTCATTACTGATCAGCGCTTTTATTGTTTTGCCTACATATTTAATATTGGTCCTTTGTACGATATCTTTTTGAAGATCAAGGAGTCGGTTATAACGTTCAGAGACAGTACTGGATCGCAATTGGGGAGAACTATAAGCTTTAGTTCCCGGTTCATTATAATACGGGAAAACACCGATCCAATCAAGCGCATTATTTTTTATCCAGTTGTATAATTCCTTGAATTCCCTGGAGGTTTCTCCCGGAAAACCGGCAATAAACGTTGTTCTGATAGAAATATTTTTAATTCTCATCAGCCGTTTCAATAATTTTTCGATCTGTTTCCGGCTGATTTTACGGTTCATACGGTATAAGATTCGATCATTTATGTGTTGAAGCGGCAAATCTATATATTTACAGACTTTAGGATCTTTTTCAATATACTGAATGGTTTTTTCATTTATCGATCGTGGATGAGCATAGAGCAGTCGTATCCATTTGATCCTATTAATTTTGCTTAAATGATCAAGTAATATATGCAATTTTTTATAACCATATAAGTCTATACCATATGCAGTTGTATCCTGCGCAATAAGTATTAATTCTTTAATCCCTGCTTCCGCAAGCTCGGTTGCTTCTTTGACTATATCGCCGACTGGTCGGCTGTGATAGGGACCTTTGATCTGCGGAATAGTACAGTAGGAACACCGATTTGAACAGCCGTCCGCGATCTTTAAATAAGCGTATCCACCGGTTGTTAATAGTCGTGTATGGGCGTTATTGATCTTGCCGCAACCGAGACTGGCAAGCATTCTTTGATGATCCTTTAAAGAGTACCAGTCGGAGACCAACGGAAAATTCTTCTTATTAAAACCGTTTTTCCTGCTTACTGCACAGCCATATACTATCAATCTTGCGCCAGTTTTTTGCACAATGCATTCTATGGAGCTAATAATTTTGGCTGCTTCTTTGAGAGCACTTTTTATAAAACCGCAGCTATTTATGATGATTACGTCACTGTCCTGCGGATTCCTGGCGATAATTACGTCATTCAAGCCCAGCGCAGCAAGGATTTTCTCGGAATCAACACGGTTTTTTGCACAACCTAAAGATATCAGATTCGCTTTCATTCCTCTCTACAGTCCCCGTTTTGTTAAAGGGAAGAAGGGGAGATTACAAATGGATATTGTCTGTAGACAACTTGGTTAAAATTCATCTATTTGAGTACCGGCGGGAGGTTTAAAGTCAAAAATGCTTTTGGATATTTTTTTATTAGTTTTAAGATTATCAAAAATTATCTTGCGTTCCGAATCAGCTTTATCCACGATAACCACGCTTTTGATCATATAGGATGCACGATCAATCACAAGTTCGATATGATCGTAAATATCGGTTTCGTCGATCGGTTTCAATACAACGGTTACCGAAACATTGCTGCTTGATTTTTCTTCAGCACTATATTTGGTGCCAAATTCTTTGAGGAACGATGCCGGCTGTATTTGCCAGGGTATTGATTCCATATTCTGCTTGACCGCCTTTTTTTGAGCTGGAGCGTATATCCATAAAACGGTGCTATCTCCGACGTAAATAATGTCCGGATCATGAAATTCCAGGCGAAAGGCAAAGGGTCGCTTATAATAGATCTTACCTTCCACTTTTTGACATGTGCCGGTCATTTCATCACAGATAATCATTTCAAAATCCGTGCTCAGGGTTTGAAGATTGTCATAGTGATCAACGGTTTTTTGGATGAATTCACTGAGATCAGCGCCATTGGTAATAAAAAAGGGCAGGGTCAGCATTATTAATAGATATTTCATATATTTAATCATATATATATTCCTAAATATGTCAACTAGGATAAACTTAATAGCTTAGTAACTGGAAAGATATTGTGGGAGAGCCCTCCAGGGCTCGATTAATTTATCGCGGCTAGAAAGCCGCTCCCACTCAGAAAATCAAACCTTCGTAGTGGCAGAGTTTACTCTGCAAAATTATCCTGTATCAGGGATCATGCATCCAGTATCATGAATCGTTTATCAGTTATCGGTAATCTCTTGACAAAATAGGAAAATTACTGATAATTATAAAAGCTAACGCTATGAAAAAGAAAAGAAAAAAAGACAATAAAATCAGCTTAAATGCCGGATCAGTAAGCACCGAAAAACCAGACCCGGGATTAGTCTTATTTGATTATTCTACATTCAAGGTAGGCAATGAATTCTTTGCAATCGTCCTCGGGGAAATAACCGAGATATTGCATGATATTGAAATTGAAAAGATCGCTCACCTGTCCGAGTACTATTGTGGTACGATTCGCTACCGGGGAGCGACTTTACCGGTAATCGACATGTGCAAAGTTCTTAAACATGATCGTCCAAGCGATAGTATTAATACATGTCTGTTGATGAAAGGATACGAAGGTCTTTATGCTATGCTGGTCGATTCGGATGTCGATATTATCAAGGTAAAACAGGAACACGTACAACCCCTTCCTGATTGTTATTCGCCGGAAGAAGCTGGTATTTTGGATGGTATACTGGTCCATGGTGATAATTTATATGGCATCTTAAATTCAGGGGAAATATATACGCGAAGCAAAACCAAAGAGGTATGATGTGAAAAAATATAAAATAACCATAGCGGTTATTGGTTTTATCCTGCAAATGGTTCTATACGTACTTTTTGCTCAACGGCTTGGATACTGGCGCAATATCGGACTGAGCTATGCAGCGATACCGTTAGTAATAATGATATTTTTGATAATATACAGAAAAGAGATCGGTTTACGTCAGTACAGCGCTATTTATTTTTTCACCACTTTGATATCAAGTCTTGTTGCCGGTGTAATAGCGAAATTCGGGTTTTTGGCTTATGGATGGCTGTTGGTCGCCGGGGTATGCACTGGTCTCACCGTTGCGGTTTTGATTTATCATTTTACTCATATCGCTATCCCCGGCGGACTACAGAACCCTGGTTTTAGTCATTTTATTGAAGTGTCTTGTACTTTTTTCGCAGGCGCGGCCTATCCGTTAATGATCCTGGTTCCTTTTACCCTGAGCTATGCAATATTCATGGCAATCGTGATCTTGGCCATATCGATCGTGATCGGATTCGTTCTCACCCACCCTTTTAGGGTTGCATTAAATACGATCGCTGATGCGGTTCATGAATGGCGCACGATCGAACATTTACCCGTGATAAAATCATCGATAACCGGTCGTTTTATTACCGTAATCAACGAATTGTTGAAGCAGGTGAGAGAGTCCTTCGGGGATCTGAATCAGATGAGCGGTGAGATCAAAGGCTCATCCGAGGATCTTTCTTCAGCATCGGAACAGATGAACGCATCGCTTCAAGAAGTTTCATCAACAATACAGCAAATCTCACACGGTGCGCAGGAGCAATCGTCATCAATAATGTCAATCGCGAAATCGATCGAGGGTTTGAATACTTTAACAACATCGATTTCATCCCAAGTCAAGATGGCATCGGTTTCTTCGCGGCGCACGACCGATACTGCAAAACAGGGGATGGAATTATCAAACCAGGAAGCCCACATCGCCCGGGAACTTTTTGAACAAACAAAGTTCATAAGTGATAAAATGACCGAGTTGCTGAATCAATCCGGCGAGATCAAGAAAATACTTGATATAACTGCTGGTATAACTGAGCAAACCGACCTGCTGGCACTTAATGCCGCAATCGAGGCCGCCAGGGTAGGCGAAAAAGGGCGTGGTTTTGCAGTGATCGCAGATGAAATCCGCAATCTCGCTAATGAGGCACAACAATCTTCGGCGATCGTCGAAAGCCTGATCGCCGAGATTAATAAAACAGTTCAGGAACTCAGTAATTTATTATCATCGGAACGGGACAAAGTGAACGATGCCAATGTCCTTGCCTCTCAATCTGAAGAACAGTTCACTGGTATCGTCAAGGCCGTGGACCTAGTAACCGATATGATCACGCGGATTAATCAGGCCGCGGCGAATCAATCAAATAATACCCGTGACCTGGTGAAGCAGGTCGAACAGATCGCTCAGGTCGCGGCTGATACGGCAGCTGCAACCCAGGAAGTATCGGCATCAGTACAGGAACAAACTGCATCAATGGAAGAATTCACGTCCACCGCCCAGATTTTGTCCCAATTTGCGATGCGGCTTCAGACTTTAATCTCGAAACTGAGGAAATGAAATATTTTTTAGAATTCGCAATCGACGATAAGAAATTTGCAGTCCCGATCGATGAAATCATCGAAATTGCACGTCCAAAAGCAATTCAGCAGCAAAGCGAGAAGAAAAAGAATATAATCGGTTCAATCAATCTGCGGCACGATAATATTTTCATCATTGACCTGGCATCAGTTTTGAAAGTGAAGGGCGGTAAGAGGTACGAGATCATGATTGCGGACATAGGTGGTCAGCGTATTGGTTTTTGCGTTGACCGGGTTTTTGGAATCATCGAACATGATAAAGTCAAACCAGTACCGGAAATGATCAGATCTCATCGTTCATTAACCGGAATGATAATGACCAAAGATACTATAATCCCAGTGTTATCTTTAGAAAAAGCCATTACTAAGGCCAATTTATCCACAATCAAAAATAATGCTCGGTCAAAGAACAAATAAGAATTTTTTGCGTGAAATTGAAATTTATATGTTGAAATTTTTTAAACAGGGGAAATGAAAAAAATTTCTTGTATTTTGTTATTGTTCATTATTACTGCATTGGCATTAGCTCAGAATCTGCTCTTGAATCCCGGGTTTGAATCCTGGTCTGGCAATGATCCTGATTCATGGTCTCACGATGATAGTATATTAATATATCAAGAGGATATTATTGTCCATGGAGGCAATTTTAGTGTGCGGGAAAGTCTGATCACACCGAATCAGGATCAAGCTGATTTTTTTCAGGGGAACTTTGCGGTACAAGCCAATACCCAGTACGATTTTACGATTTGGGCATATGATAATGATATTGCGGGTAGGGTCAGATTGGGCGTATACTGGTATCCGAGCGGATCATTCTGGTCAAGCATATATACCGGTAATAGCAATCAGTGGCAACAATTGAATTTTAATGCTGTTTCGCCGGCTGACGCTGAATCAGCAATGATAATGATCCGTGCGTATGACAGTGCTGCAACCTGGGACGGCGGCGCGGTTTTCTGTTTTGACGACGCCTCATTCCAGGCACCTTCGGCTCAGCCTCCGGTTGTAAACCGTATTTGGCATTTACCGGTTAATCCCGGGGCTGGAATTGCGACAAGTGTCTATGCCAAAGTTAATGATGACGGTTTTATTGTCGCCGATACGCTACTGTATGGAATTAATAGCCTGAATACACCGAATAGAATAACCCATACCAGTGTCAGCAACGATACTTTCAGATTTACTGTTCCGGGCCAGGCAGCAGGAGATACGATTTTCTATTATTTACGTTTTATTGATAATGATGGTCTTGATATAATAACCGATACGCACTCGGTGTATGTTGGCGATCTGAATGTTGTTATTAATGAGATTTTTTATGATGCCAGCGGAGTTGATAACGGATGTTATGTTGAAATTTATGGACAACCCTTGTTTAGCTTAAGCGGCTATTCTCTGGTCGGCGTGAATGGGTTCAACGGCTCGGTTTATGTGACCATTGATCTATCCGGTCATTCGATCCCGGACAATGGATTCTTTGTAGTCGCGCAAGATTCAACGGTAGCGAATTATGATACGGTAACAACGGATGCAGATATGCAGAACGGCCCAGATAACGTTGAACTTCGTTATCATAATATAACCATTGATGCCCTGGGTTACGGGACTTTGAACGGTTGGTGTTTTACCGGGGAATGGGAACCGGCAGTAGATGTTGTATACGATCACTGCCTGGCACGACATCCTGATGGTGATGATACCGATAATAATATTATCGATTTTCATGATGATACCCTCTTAACACCTGGTGAGCCGAATCCCTCAGTACTGGTCATGGAACAGAAAAATATCAAGTTCGATATCGGCAATATTCTCAATCCGGTCCCGAACGGTATTGCATATGCTCGTATCATTCCCGCGCGAGAACTTTATCCGTTCAGTGTTTACAATATTACCGGACAGGTTATTGAACAAGTCACCCACCCCGAGCAGCGTCTTATGCTGGCTGCAGGAATATATTTTATACGGTTAAACGAAAACCCGGATCGAACGGTGAAAATAATCGTTATCGGGAAATAACCATATACATATGACAAGAAGGATAAAATTGGAGGATATCAGAACATTGAATGTATTCAACACCCTTACTCGCAAGCAGGAATCATTCAAACCGATCAGTGATGATTATGTAAAATTGTATACATGCGGATTGACCGTATACAATTACGCACATATCGGGAATTTAAGGACGTATTTTTTCGAAGATATCTTGAGACGTACGCTTGAGTATTTTGATTATCGCGTGCGTCATGTGATGAATGTTACTGATGTCGGTCATCTTGAATCGGATGCGGATACAGGTGAGGATAAATTGGTGCTTGGGGCACGCCGGGAAGGTAAAACGCCCGAGGAGGTCGCGCGGTTTTATGAGAAAATATTTTTTGAAGATCTGGTAGCCATGAATATCCTGCAACCCCATATCATATGTCGTGCCAGCGAATATATAAACGATATGATCGAATTTATCAAAGTGCTCATCGAAAAAAAATATGCCTATGAAGTTGAAGGTAATGTGTATTTTTCGATTGAGCGTTTTCCCGAATATGGCCGACTGTCGGGGATGCCGGTTGATAAACTCGTCGCTGGAGCACGTATTGAAATCGATTCTAATAAACGTTATCCTGGCGATTTCGCCTTATGGCTTTCAAAATCAAAATTTCCTAATCAGATAATGCAATGGGAATCCCCCTGGGGCAGAGGTTTCCCCGGCTGGCATATTGAATGTACGGTAATGTCGATTAAGTGTTTTGGTGAGCATCTGGATATTCACTGTGGAGGAGTTGATCATATCGCCGTACATCATACGAATGAAATCGCACAGGCGGAGGCTTATCTTGGCCATCGATGGTGCAATTACTGGATGCATGGCGAATGGCTTGTAGTTGCCAAGGAAAAAATGTCCAAATCAAAGGGTGAATTTCTTGATCTAAGGGCGATCGCTAAGAATGGGTATATGCCGATGCATTTACGGTATTTGTACTTGACTGCTCATTACCGCCAACAGTTGGAATTCAGTTATGAATCCCTTACCGCCGCCAAGAATGCATTTGAAAATTTAAGGACCCGGGTGCTTGAGCTTAAAGCAATAAACGAACCGGTTGACTCTGATCGAATGCTCAAAGAAAATATTCAAGCAAAATTCTGGGATGCAATAGCTGATGATCTGAATATGCCAGTTGCCCTTGCGCTGGTTTGGCAAATATTGAAGGATACAGGCTTATCTTCGGTTGATAAATTAGATTTGTTGGAGGATTTTGACCGTGTTTTTGGTCTGGGTATTTCACAGTTCTCACGACGGGATCTGCCGGATGACTGTAAAATCCTAATCAGAGAACGCGAAAATGTTAGGCAGAGAAAGAATTGGAAGGAAGCAGATCGTATTCGTCAGCTTCTAACTGAAAAAGGAGTAGGCATAAAGGATACCGCTCATGGTGCTGAATGGTATTGGCTAATGTAATGGCGCGCAAGGGTTAGTCTTTATTCTAAATAATCAGGGATTTTTTCCTCTTTTGATAAAAAAGTCGGATAATCATCGCTGCTAAAAATAACACCACCACTGATCTTATTATCAGTGCTCGAATATAATCCACCTAAAATCATCTTGCCCAGTGAAATTTCCAAACCTGTACTCCAGTTGAGTTCCTGATCGGTCTCAAAATGAGCTTTTAATCCGGATAGTGGCTGGATCATAATACCTGCATAATAATTTGTGGTTTTGTATGTTGTTTCGTATTCAATATCACCGCACAATACAACATAATCTGCCAGCGGCCGGATCGCTAATCCACCAAACATATGCCAATCATCACCGATTTTCGCAGTATAACCGATCGATAATTCATTGCTGATCATGCCCATAGCACCAAGTATATGTTCATTGATTTCACCAAAACGATAAGCATAGCCGATCGAAAAAGCACCGGGTAACTTGTATCCCGTCCCTGTTTCCCAATAATAAAGGCTATCTGCTTTTCTCATGGCCGCGCTGAAATACCTTATTACTAGACCAGCAGTTATTAAATCCGGGTGATAATTCAAAACGGCTTCATAGCCTGGCCGTAATCCAAGGCCGGCTGGGTTGGAAAAAACACTATTCGCTCTTATCGGCAGACTACGGAACTGGCTTGCAAAGAATGAAGTTCCAGCCAAGATGAATAAGATAAACATTTAACGACCTCCTTTATTAAAATATCGTTTTATTTCTCCCCAGACTTTTTTTGGTCGGTAATTAGAACTGCTGGCGAAAAATCGTGCAGCAGTATAGATCAAAGGTTTTGACGGCCAGTATTCATTCATCGGATTGATCAGAATACCCCTGGTTTTCTGGATCAGTATCGCTGAGCGGTTATTATAAGGCTGCCGCCATATTTTACCTGGGATATAATCGTTAGCGAAAATGTTATCCCATATCAAGGGCGGACGTTTCAATATTCTGGTGATTCTTTTTACATCATTACCAGTAATCCTTTTGGAAACAACCCTGTTTCCGGTCCAAAATATTTCGATCTGCTTCAACAACTCAACTGCTACTGATCTGATATACTGTGATCTGTGAAAACCGCGATACTGGGTGGGGCAGAAGAACAATATTGGATTCTTAAAATACTTCTTTAAGTATAAGTATAACATATTAGCGCTTTTCGTCTGTTTCCCGGCAATAAAGCCATTCAATTCAATATTTATATCATCATAAAAAAGACTGAAATTTCTTATTCCAATATCAATTAATTGTTTTATTTTTGATATTATTGCCTTATAATCGGGGTCATTCATTGGAGATAGGGCGTAATTGAAATGAATACCCATTGAAAGGCTTAACCGGCTTAAATATTTAAACTCCTTTATCTTTGCTGCCGAGTATGGTTTACGCCATGATCGCCGATGCCGGGGATCGTCTTTCGGTCCATAGACATAAGTATTTTGACCGGTTTCGGCCAGGAATGCAATAAGATCGATGCGTTCTTTGAAAGTATAGGGTTTACCGTAAAAGCCTTCAATAACTCCGAAATATTTAGCGCGCACGGCTCAAATCCATCAGGAATTCTACCCAGAGCTGTCCATGATCACTTAATTTCGCGATTTCATTTTCCGGATCTATTTTATAATTTTTCCGCAGGGCAGCGATCTTATCTTGAAGTTCCTGTTCATTGATCGTATTTGCGCGCAATTGCTTTTCTGCCTTAAGGTATTCGACAAATCGTTGATAATTATAACGGGTACAATTCGTCAGCGATATGAGCTGCAAGACAAATATAATCAATAGAGTAACCTTTTTCATCTCAATACAAACATCAATTTTGGAGTCAATAGTTTTTCGACTGGTTTGACGAACATATCGATGAAACTCATTCGTGACGGTGGATACACCAGATACGGTTCTTTAATACCGATCATATCGGCAGCAAGATCGACCGTCTGTTCGAACGAGCCAAGCGTATCGATAAGACCAAATTCCTTTGCCTGCCGGCCGGTCAAAATACGCCCATCTGCGACCAGTAATACGCTGTCCCGTGAAAGCCCACGATGTTCTGCAACGGCATTAACGAATTGATCATAAACGTCCAGAACAACGGATTGAAGCAAATCTCGTTCGCTTGCCGTCAGCGATCTGAAAGGCGAACCAATATCTTTGTGATCGCGGGATTTGATTGTTTCAACCCCGACCCCGAGCTTATCCAATAATTTATAGAAAACCGGATATTCCATTATAACACCTATAGAACCGGTAATAGTGCCGGGGTTTGCGACAATGAGGTCGGCCGGCAAAGATATATAATAACCCCCGGAAGCGGCGACCGTGCCCATTGATACGACGATCTTCTTCTTTTCTTTGCTGATCTTCAGTTGTTCATAGATCTCCTGAGCAGCCGCAACAACACCACCAGGTGAATCGACCCGTATGATGATGGCATCGATCGAAGGATCATCGGTGAAAGTTTTGATATCCTTCACCACTGTTTTTGAAAAACCAATAAAATCGATGACCTCAATCACTCCAATATTACCACCGCCACGATTGCCTTTCAATCCAATTCCTATGGTCAAACCAATTATCACCGCGACAACAACGACCGCGATCAAAATATAATGAATGGTTTTCATAAAACCTCCACTTGAATTGTAATGAATATTAAGATGGTGTCAATGTGATAAAATAGCGTAAGGCGTCTAGCGTTTTTTATTGTTGACTTGCCCGGTTCATTAATTATAATCGACTGTGCGAAGGATTATTACCGCCAATAACAAATATCTTGAAGAAGAACTTGCAAAGATCGGTATTGATCCGGCCGCCTGCCGGATATTCAAGCAGAAAGCCGAATCTTTTCTAGTGAAGATCGATGATCTTAGCTGTGCTCAGGCAAATGTTTTAAAACAGCTGGCATTGACCTGTGGCGCTGACCTGGCGATCCCGAAGGATGCTTATTTTGGCAGTCGTCGTAAGCGTTTTGGGGCTTTGCTCTTCGCCAATAAAAGAAATGTTGATAAACTAATACAACGCCTCAATGAGCAATCATGGCTAAGCCATCTCAGCTCCGAATTAAGAGCATTGAGCCAGCAAAAAAATAAACCTGTCTGGCAAATCAAGGAAAAAAAAATAGTTATAGACCGTACGCTGATCATGGGAGTCATCAATGTCAATCAGGATTCTTTTTATACCGGGAACCGGTATACGAACGAAAAAGTAATAATACGCGCGGCCAAAGAAATGGAACAGGCGGGCGCCGATATTATCGATATCGGTGCTGAATCGTCCCGTCCCGGGGCCGAGCCGGTTGATGAAAAAGAAGAGATTCGTCGTCTCAAGAAGATCCTGCCCGTAGTGACCAGGCGCAGTCGTGTTCCGGTCTCGATCGATACCTATAAAGCATCAGTTGCAAAATTTGCGATCGAAAACGGTGCATTGATCATCAACGATATTTCTGGCATGAGATTCGATCCTAAAATGGGCACTTTGATCAGCAAAAACGGTGTTGGAATAGTGATCATGCATATGCAGAGAAAACCGAAAACTATGCAGAAAAAACCAAAATATAATGATCTGATGGCTGAGATTTTTTATTTTTTTAAGCAAAGGATCGAGCAAGCGACCGCACATGGAATTGATCGGGAAAATATCGTTATTGATCCTGGGCTGGGATTTGGTAAAACTCTGAACGATAATTATCAATTGATTGAACGGCTTGGCGAGTTAAAAACGCTCAACCGACCACTACTGGTTGGTCATTCTAGAAAATCTTTTATTGGAGTTCCTTTTAACCTATCGCCAGATGAGCGCCTGGAAGGTTCGCTTGGTCTGTCTGCTTTGTTGATCAAAAATGGCGCTAATATTCTGCGCGTTCATGATGTCGGGGAAACCAAGAAGGTTACCCGTCTTATTGATCGAATTTTAGAATGAAGCTCTTTGGATTTGTACCTTTCCGTATCGGCGATATCGCTGACATTATATTGGTTGCAATACTGCTTTATGAATTCTTTAAATTTATCCGGGGAACGAAAGCAACACCAATATTAGTTGGATTAGTGATATTCTTCATCATCTCGTCGATTGCACGCTGGCTTGATCTGAAAACATTATCATGGATTATGGACTCCATCCTTACCGTTTGGGTCGTGGCATTCGTTATCCTTTTTCAACCGGAAATCCGGAACGCGCTGGCTCGTATCGGACGGCAACCCCAGTTCAAATTCTTCTTAAGAGTAGAAGAACCTCCGATCATCGATGAAATAGTCGATGCGGTCAAAAAAATGTCAGAAGATCGTATCGGAGCCTTGATATTGATCCAAAAACGGATCGGATTGAAAGACATAATCGACACCGGGGTAATGCTCAATGCCCAGATAAATTCATCACTTATCCGAACAATTTTTTTCCCGGACACACCGCTTCATGATGGCGCGGTCGTTATCAAAGGTGATATGATCGTAGCCGCGGGATGCGTACTACCCTTGAGTGAAAATCCCAGTTTAAGCGGCAGGTTCGGACTCCGGCATCGGGCTGCGCTCGGGATAGCCGAACAAAGCGATGCGCTGTGTATTGTAGTATCAGAGGAGACCGGACGCATATCGTTTGCCTATCGGGCTAAGCTCGTAACCAAGGTAGAAGTAGATCTTCTTAAGAAATCCTTAGAAAAAATAATCAAAGAATAACGAGCTATTACTATATCCCTTTTTAATACATACTATCAGTTTCACGAACATTCAATATTATCTGTTTTTCAAATAATTTTTGAGGCAGAATAGATTCCTTCATTATCGGTAATCCGTAAACCGTAAAAAAAATTACCAATTACACGACTTTTGTAAAATTCAATGAAAAGATAAATTTTGGGCGAAGCAAGGCTCATCTGAGCCAATGAACCCAAATTCTATCTTCTTTAAAAACGCAAAAGTCGTGAAATTACATAATTACAAATTAACATAAGGAACAAGTATCCAGTGCCAAGCATCGGTTCTTTTCAGCGATTAGGGAGTAGTATTTTTTACGTCAGGTGATCAGCTGGATTTATGTTGTATTGTTGGGGATAAACTGCGCGTATTATCTTATGACCTTTGTCGACCGATAGATCTATGATTGGGCCATCAATACTATCCTTTTGCATTGTGGCAACGATCTTGACGGTTGGTTGGGTTGGATAGCCTTCGTTCTGTCCGATTACGAGACCGACAAAACTATCGCTCATTTCCAAGCAGCTACCGATCGGATATAATCCTAATAATTGTATGAAAACTTTAGCCAGTAATGGATCAAAACATTGACCAGAAAGCTTCCAGATGACCCGGATCGCGATACTGGGTATATAAGGGACTGGTTGATATATACGGGCAGTTGTCATTGCATCATATGAATCGCATATACGGACGATCTTGGCAAATGTGCTTTGCAAAGTTTCTTTACCGTGAAACGGATAGCCGCTAAAATCGTAGTTCCAGTGATGTTGATATGCGACGATTAGCGAAGTGATTCCGGTTTCATCCAGACCGCGTGTTTTGATAATTTGCTTGACGCCGTATTCTGAGTGATGCTTTAAGATATCCCATTCCTGCTCGCTCAAACGGGTTGGTTTATATATTAAGTCCCTTGGTATTGATACTTTGCCGATGTCATGGAGTATACCAGCAGTACCGATCTTGGCCAGACTTTTTTTACTGAATCCGATGCGCTGCGCCAGTGCTAAGGCCAGGATACCGACATTGAGCGAATGATTGTATGTATATTCATCAAAATTTTTGATTGCAGTGAGGGCGAGCAACCCAAATTCATCCTGGGATAATGCATTGACTAAACTGTGTACGACGCGTTTAGAACTTTTCACATCGACCGATTGATTTTTCCAGAGGTTGTTCATGAGATTTTTTGTCACTTTTAGGGCCTTAAAATAAATACGTTTCACTCTTTGACCATCTGCCAAAAAATCAGGCGTCTCTTCCTCGGCATCAGTATATTCGATCCGTACATATGCGAACCTTTTAGCGTTGAATTCAGAGGGAAATTCATCGCGATTTTTCTTCAATGCAAGGCATAACAGGATGAGTTCTTCCTCATTAATTCCTGGCAGAATTATTAATGACCTAATTCGCAATTGCTTCATTTTATCATGGATAAATTGCAAACTGGCATAACCATCGATCTCAAAACGAAGGCGCTGTTTATTGAAAAATACATATTCACGGTATCTTACTAGTTCGACCTGAGGGTAAATATTCAACAGAGTACGCAGAATATGACCGAATTTTTTTGCCGTTCCTGTTACCACGTCATTGCGAAGATCGTACACCTGAACTGCTTTTTCTAGAGCATAAAATAAGGAAATTATATTTTTACCAGTACTATATATACTCATTGTTTTAATGCCGATTCACACGCCTGCTTAACCGTCGGATTCCTTTTCTTCATTCCTTGCTCAAGGATCGCTCGAGATTCGTCGGTATTTATATCAGCCAGGGCAGAGGCGGCCAATTTTCGAGTTATCCGATAGCGTTTGCGACCGAATAATACCCACCGGAACAGCATCTTTTTTAAGATTTTAATAAGTCCCTGTCCACCGTTAGCAACCAGACAGTTGAATGTTTCCTTTTGTTCGGTTAGTTCCAGATCGATGAATACTCGGGATTTTATACGGGCGATCAGTCTATTATATATTGCCGGGTAATTGAGAACGGTCAGCGTCTGAAACGCCTTGATCCTGACCATAGCTTCTTCATCTCCTATAAAATGCGCGATCCTTGCCGCTTGTTTGAAAACCTCAAAGGCTTGGATCACGCTGCAACGAACCTCCGGACGGGGATAATCACAGAGCGGATCAAGTAAACCAACGATTTCTTCAGCATCTAATCGGCTGAGAACCGCGATCGTATTGATGATTAGATCCGTATTGTTACTCTGGAGAAAAATCAAGATCGGTTGATAATCGCTTTGGGCAATATAAGCGACATTATCTTGCAGTTTTTCAAGCCGTTCAGTTCTCTGGACTGATGGCATTAAGCGTATAAAGTAAGACAGGGATTTTTTTGAGAATAGAGATATGAATGCCAAAAATTGATTAAGATTTTCATCAGAGATCGTATTAATGAAATTCTTAAAATCAAGAATTATGTTTTCTTTCTCATATTTATCAATTGCGTTAATTTTGGCATATTCATTTAGGCTAACAACGATCAACCGGGCATTATAAAATTCATGTTGATCGATACATTGGGCTAGCATTTCAGTAAGACTATCGATGATTTCAGGTGATTTATCATGTTGCAGGAAATTTATCAACGTCGAAATCGCGACCGATAAACTGGCCTCTCTGGACTCATGCGCCATTTGAGTTTTTAAGGATTCCAGTTCCGCTTCGCTTAGAGTTAAATCTATCGGTTCGTTCATATCAAGTTTTTCTTTGACGATGATGTTTGCAAGTTTAGCATTAAGATCGATATTTTTGATTTCCTGAACCGGCAGTTCATAATTCAGATCCTCATCTTCTTCCTCAATAACATAGAAATCAATGTGGCTAAAGTTGCATTCCCATAGATTCAGTGCAATATCCTGCTCACGTGTTGCCTGGCTCATGACTTCAAGGAAAAGGATCATTTCATCGAATTCTAACCCATCGGTGATCTTGATATTTCTGACCCCGTCACGGAACAATCTGAAGGCAATGCTAATATCTTTTTCTCTTTCCTGATAAATTACTTGATTATCATGGGAGATCGAATATTGCTCGATAGCAAGCTCGATTTGACCACTGTTTTTCAAAAACCCGGTTAAAGTTTCAAAAAAAGGTTGATAGGACTGCCGAGCTGATGGATGATTAATACCATATAACTGTATCACCTTGATCGATTTAATAAGCTGACGAATTATGTCCTGAACAATTATCTCCATCGTATTATTTCATTATACTTAAATATCATTAAAACGTCAAGAAACCACTTGACTAAGAAGTGGAAATAGGTATACTAATCGGTATGAAACGAACCTATCAGCCGAGCCGGAGAAAAAGGAAAAAAACCCATGGATTTCGTAAGCGAATGAAGACGAAAAAAGGGCGTGATGTCCTTAAAAGACGAAGGAAAAAGGGGCGTAAAAGATTAGCCGTTTGAAGACTTTTTGGATTTTGTCCGATTAGATAATAAAAAGAGCAAAGAAGTTTGGTGTTATAAAAAAAGATATAATTTCTGCGTCGAGCGAAATAAGAGACCTACTCGCTCACGGCAATCGCTTTCGGTCAGGGAATATTACGATTATCTACCGAGAGTCGGATCAATGTAGGGTCGGGTTTATCGCCTCCAGGCATATCGGCAACGCAGTCAAACGGAACCGGGCAAAAAGAATTTTAAGGGAGGCATATCGAATGAATAAAGATACATTTAAATGCTTAAAGGTTATTTTTTTGGCACGTTCTGAGATCAAATCCAAGACCGTGCTGGACGCGGTGTCGGCTTTTAGAGAGGGGAGATGAAGCTATTTGTATATTTTATTAAAATATACCAGAACACATTGGGTTTGATCTTACCCGCATCCTGCCGTTTTGAACCAACCTGTTCGTGTTACGCGATCCAGGCATTAAAAAAGCACGGTGCAATCGCCGGGTTTTTCCTTACGATCAGAAGGATTATACGCTGTAATCCATGGGTTGCTGGTGGCTATGATCCGGTGCCAGAAAAACTAACCAATATTTTCAAAGTTCACGAAAGGAGCGGGATACATGAGTGATCGAGTAAGAACCACTTTGGCATTTCTTATAATAATTGCGATACTTTTCATATGGGTGATAATGAGCCGTCCAAAAAAGACGAACGTAGTCGAAACGCCTCAGCCTGAATCGACTTTGACCGCTACCGAAGAACCAGTTCATTTCCCGATTCCAGCCGTGGGCGATTCGATAACGATCGACAATTCTGAATTTACGCTTGTTTTGTCAACGGCCGGGGCCTCAGTTCAGAACTTCAGACTGAAATCGTACGATATCGATATAGTTCCTGATGATGAATATATTTTCATAAGCAGCATAAATGGTCATGTGCCGGTATTTAATTATATTAAAGAAGGAAATGATATTATTTTTACTGCCCGGATAGACGGAGCAAAGATCGAAAAGAGATATATTGTCGACGATAATTTTGGTTTTAAAGTAATCTGCCGTCTATCAGCGGAGAATAGCCATAAGATTGGTCTTGAAGCGGGAGTGGCGATAACTCAAGATAAAAATCCCGGGGACGATCTTAGGCATTTTGGTATCTACGTAAGTGAGGACAAAGTTAAAAAAGTAAGCAAAGAGGTCAAGGATACATTATCTTATGTTGGCAACTGGCATTGGTTTGCTCTGAGAAATAAATATTTCATGCTGGTTATTAATAATGAAATTGGCATAAAAAAATTATCGTTTAATCGTATCAATTATCAAAAACCTGAAAACAGCAGTATTCAGCTCCGGACTGATTCGATCGCGATCGGGGCATTTGGTTGTTTTTACGGAGGAGGATCAAAACTGCGTTATGGTGCAGTGATCCACGCATCTGATTCTACAGTTTTCACCGTTCGTTTACTGCCTTTAAAGGGAAAGGTTCTGGCTCAGTATAAAAATGGGTATGAGAAGGTCATTGATGGCGGGATTTTTGATCCGATTGCAAAGCTGATATTATTAGTTCTGAATATCCTCTATTCTGTATTCCTAAATTATGGAGCAGTGATCATAATATTTGCAATTTTCGTTAAGCTTATTTTCTTTCCGCTTTCTCGTCAGATGATCGTTTCACAACAGAAAATGCAGATGATCCAGCCCGAGCTTAAGAAGATACAAGCGAAATATAAGGATGATTCACAAAGACTTAACCAGGAAATGATGCAACTTTACCGGACCTATAAAGTGAATCCGGTATCGGGCTGTCTACCATTGATCATTCAGATGCCGATCATAATAGCCCTCTATCAAACCCTGAATACAGCAATCGAGTTCCGTAACGCGCCTTTTATTCTGTGGATAACAGACCTTTCTTTTCGCGATCCCTATTATGTTTTACCGATAACAATGGGTATTCTAATGTTAGTCCAGTCATTGATGACGACAGTCGATCCGCGTCAGAAATTTATGGTCATGTTAATGCCGGTTCTAATGGTAGTTTTCTTTTTGAACTTCCCGTCAGGATTGCAGTTATACTGGTTCACTTATAATATTTTTACACTTGTTGAACATTTCATAATTAAGAAGGGAGGCAAAAAATGAAAACGGTTGAAGCAACTGGGAAGAATCTCGACGAGGCGATTGAAAATGGTTTGAAGCTTCTCCGGGTTAGAAAAGAAGAGATTGATCATGAGATCATCTCACAAACTGAAGAAGAAACTTCGGTCCGTCTAACCATAAAGGAGGTTCGCAAACATATTTTTGAAGTCGCTAATTATATATTGACCAGTTGCGGTTTCCGGTCAACCGTCCAGGTATCAAAAGACGACAAGGGATTTTACATCAATATAAAAACGAAACATGCGGATGCGATTCTCATTGGTAAAAAAGGAGAGACTCTCTGGGCATTACAGTATTTAATATCAAGAATGCTCAAGCGTTTCCATCCAAATCTAAAAATCCTGGTTGATGTCGGCGGTTACCGAATGCGGCGTAATAATTTTCTTATGAAAAAAGCTGAAGCTATCGCCCGTATAGTGCTGCAGACCGGTCGTGAAATGGCTCTTGATCCTTTGACCCGAAAAGAGCTGCAAATAGTGGAAGTGAAATTAAGTGAGATCAAGGGGGTCAAAATTTATACTATTGGTAAAGGAGTCAGCAGGAATGTGATAATTGCACCGAGCGATGACGAATCTCAATGATACGATT
>MEUM01000100.1:0-5778 GCA_001771735.1 Caldifarciminota bacterium RBG_13_43_14
CTCGATTGAGCGAAAAACTTGAAAGTATCAATGATTTAATACTAAGGAGATCATAAAGAATATGAAAAAGAAAGGGAAGATCAGTAAGAAAACGGCGAAAAAGAAGGTCATTAAGAAAAAAGCCGTCAAGAAAGTGCCGAAAACTAAGAAACTTACAACCCAAAGACCGGCATCAATCATTAAGGCAATGGAGCATTTTGGTAGAATTTTGGATAAACAGCTGGTTAGGGTACAGATGATTAAAAAAGAGCATGACTGGATCGATTATGCGAAGATAAAACCAATAATAGTTGGCATCCTCGGTGGTGACGGAATTGGTCCTTATATAACGGCTGAAGCTCAGCGCTTATTAGAACATCTATTGAAAAACGAACTTGTCCAAAAAAAGATCGAATTTCGAGTTATTGAGGGTTTGACGATCGAGCACAGGGCAGAGGTTAGGAAAGCGATCCCGGATGAAGTACTTGTTGAGATAAAGAAATGCCATGTAACCCTGAAAGGACCAACAACTACACCCAAGAAAGGCGATCCATGGCCTAATATTGAAAGTGCGAATGTTGCTATCCGTAAGGAATTAGACCTTTTTGCCAACGTAAGGCCCGTCCGTGTTCCAGCCCTGGGTATTGATTGGATGTTTTTTCGTGAGAACACCGAAGACGTATATGCTCTTGGTCCTGATGGTGTAGAGGTCACTCCGGATTTAGCTATTGATTTCAAGATGATTACTAAACCGGGCAGCGATCGTATCATTCGACTGGCCTTTGAATATGCCCGCAAGAATAAAATAAATCGAATCACGGCGGTTACGAAAGCCAATGTTGTCAAGACCACCGATGGTTTGTTCCTGAAGACATTTTACGAAATTGCTAAAGAATATCCGAATATAAATGCGGACGATTGGTTTATAGATATCATGACCGCAAAATTAGTCGATACTAAGCGTCGTACCGAGTTCAAGGTCATGGTATTGCCGAATCTGTATGGGGATATATTGACCGATGAAGCAGCGGAATTACAGGGTGGGGTTGGAACTGCGGGCAGCGCTAATATTGGCAAACGTTATTCGATGTTCGAAGCAATACACGGCAGTGCCCCGCGTATGGTGCAGGAAGGAAGAGCACAATACGCAGATCCTTGCAGTGTGATTAAAGGCGGTGCCTTGCTCTTAAATCATATTGGTTATCAGGAAACAGGAAAGAAATTAGAGATGGCACTTGATATCTGCGGTCAATATGAGAAAAAATTGATCATGACCGGACGTTCAACCGGCGTGACCGGACGTGAGTATTGCGATTACTTGTTTTCTACGATTTCTGACCCAAATCTGGAAAAGCGCTGGCTCGATTATCAGAAGCAAAATTAGAGCGAGCTGTAATCATATATATTTCTATATTCTGATCGATTACAAAGAAATAGATATATCACGGTAATCTTTCTTCAATCTCCTTGCCATCTCTTGACAAGCTTTTTAATCTGAATAAAATTTGGCATGCAATTGGAGTCACGGGTTGCGGTGATAACTGGCGGGGCTACTGGCATTGGTGCGGATATAGGTAGGAAACTTGCATCCGAAGGAGCCAAGGTAGTTCTATGTGATATTGATACTGCCCAGGGTGAAGCGACCGCATCAAGTATTCGGGGAGCTAAATTCATTATGCTTGACGTGAGCCAGGACAATGTTGTAAATGAGGTTGTCGACCGGATTACAAGCGAATACTCAAGGATTGATATACTGGTGAATAACGCCGGCGTGACGAGAGATCGGTTGATGTTAAGAATGGAGCGAGCGGATTGGGATTTTGTTATAAATGTAAACCTTACCGGTACATTCTTAGTCAGCCGGGCGATCATTAAATTAATGGTGAAACAGAAGTATGGTCGGATCATTAATATCGCTTCAGTGATCGGTTTGACCGGGAATTCGGGGCAGGCTAATTATGCCGCAAGCAAAGCTGGAATTATCGGTTTTACAAAATCCTGTGCCAAAGAACTAGCTAGTCGCAACATCACCGTGAACGCGGTTGCCCCCGGGTTTATTGAGACACGTATGACCGGAAATTTATCCGAAGAGGTAAAACAGAATTATTTAAAAATGATACCGCTTAAGCGGTTTGGTACAACCGATGATGTCGCCAGCGTCGTTCTTTTTTTGGCTTCAGATGCTGCTTCATATATCACTGGTCAGGTAATGACGGTTGATGGCGGATTGGTGATGTAATTGAGAAAAAAGAGTCTAAGAAAATCGATCAATATTACTTTTTTCAAGAAAGAAAGGAGATAAAATGGCTTTGTTGGATGATGTAACAAAAATTATTGTGGAACAACTGCATGTTCCACCCGAAAAAGTAACAATCGAAGCGAAATTCATTGAGGATCTTGGAGCTGACTCACTAGATACAGTCGAATTAATCATGGCTTTTGAGGAAAAATTCAATCTTCAGATATCTGAAGAAGAAGCCCAGAAACTTGATACGGTGGGCAAAGCCGTTAGTTATCTTGAGGGGAAAGTAAAATAATAATGCGGCGAGTGGTTATAACCGGAATGGGGATGCTGACTCCGGTCGGTAATGATGTAAAAAGCACGTGGGAGAATTTACTCCAGGTAAAAACCGGCATTAATAGGATAACCGCTTTTGATGTTTCCAATCATTCAGTCAAGATCGCCGGTGAAGTAAAAGATTTTCATCCTGAGACAAAGTACGATCCAAAAACATTGAAGCGTCTGGACCGTTTTGTGCATTTTGCTTTAGCTGCGACCGACGAAGCGATCGCTGATTCGGGCATTGATCTTGAACAGCATGATCGCAGTCGGATCGGTGTTATATATGGATGCGGTATAGGTGGTCTACGGGTCTGGGAAGGTGAACATATAAAATTCCAGAAACAAGGTCCATCAAGAGTAAGCCCATTGTTAATACCCATGATGATACCGGACATGACGGCCGGGTACATCGCAATTCATTGGCATCTTGGCGGACCGAATTATAGTACAGTATCAGCCTGTGCTTCGGGTGCTCATGCCATTGGTGATGCATTCCGAATGATTAGATACGGCGATGCTGATGCTATGATAACCGGTGGTTCGGAAGCACCTTTGACACCTTTTGCCCTGGCCGGCTTTAGCAATATGCGGGCACTGTCCAGGAGGAATGATGAACCGCATCGAGCCTCTCGACCTTTTGACCGGGATCGCGATGGTTTTGTAATGGCTGAAGGCGCGGGTACAATTGTATTGGAAGAACTCGAGTTTGCAAAGAAACGTAGCGCGAAAATATATGCGGAGATCGTGGGCTATGGCGCGACCGGTGATGGATATCATATGACCGCTCCTGCACCAGGAGGCGAAGGTGCAAGGCGAGCTATGGCGCGGGCAATAGAGGAAGCCGGTATTAAACCTCAGGATATCGGTTATATTAATGCGCATGGTACTTCAACTGATCTTAATGATAAATACGAGATCAAAGCAATTGTCGATCTTTTTGGCGATAATGCCAGGAAACTTATGGTTAATTCAACTAAATCAATGATTGGGCATATGCTGGGCGCGGCTGGAGCGATCGAGTCAGGCGTAATGATCAAATCACTGCAATCGGGTCTATTCCATCCAACTATGAACCTGGACAATGTCGATCCTGAATGCCAGGGAGTTGATCATATTATCGGTGAGATCCGTGAACGTACAGTTGATTATGCGATATCAAATTCACTTGGCTTTGGTGGACATAATGCATCGTTATGCATGAAACGTTATACTGAATGAGAAGTAACCGTGGACGAATAGTGATAGGTATTGGCGGCAATATCGGCGCCGGTAAAACGACGGCCAGCAATCAATTTGTAAAAATGGGTGCAAACTACCTTTCCGCTGATCAAATTGGATGGCAGGTATTACCGGAGATTACGCCGGCATTGAAAAGGAGATTTGGAAAAAAATTGATGAATCGGTGTGATCGGATCGATCGTAAGCAACTAGGGCAATTGGTTTTTAAAGATCCAAAGGCGATGCGCTATTTGAATCGTTTATCGCATCCACGATTAAAAGCGAAGATAAAAAAAGCGATCAAGAATGAGAAGGGGGTTATGATCTTAGATGCGGCACTCCTTTTTCAATGGCCTGATATCATGTCAAAGATTGATTATCCAGTACTGGTGACCGCATCCACGGATATTAAAGCCAGGCGGGCAGCAAAAAGAGGTATCAGTCGTGCTCGATTTGATCGTATAATGCGTATGCAGATGCGGGATACTGAAACCGTGAAGATGGCACGCTATATCGCTATTAATTGCAGCAGCAAAGAAGTACTGAACGATCAGTGCAAAAAGATATATAAGGAGATCATAAATGATCGTAATATGCAATAGCTGCCAGACAAAATACAGTGTCGATGAACGAAAAATACCAGCCGCCGGAGTAAAAGTCAGGTGCCATAAATGTCAAAATATTATACTAATAAAGCCGCCTGAGACTTCTGTAGCGCCGCCGGCTGCTCCTTCAATACCGACACCGTCCAAGCCTGTACCATCTACTGAACCACCAAAACCGACGATGCCTGAACCAGTTATGCCTGAACCCCCAAGTGAACCTTCCGTAGCCAAGCCGATCGAAACACCAGCTCCACCAACTGTAAAGCTGCCAGAACCTGAAATACAGAAACCTGCATTTCAGCCTGACGAAACTGAGCAGCGAGCTATTACGGTGCCGGAAACGAAACCATCAGTAAGTGTGCCGTCTGAAGAGGGTATGAGCGAGGAGGATAAAAAATGGCATCAACGTGCAAAGCGTCTGGCCAAGGCGCTGGCATCGGATCTGGTTCTTTACAATCAGAGTAAGGTTGAGGAAGGTTTGCGCAATGGCACATTAGTTCGGCTGCTAGGTGCTGAAATAAGAAGATCGTGGGAGTACTATTGTCAGCAGATCCCGAAGAAAATTGTAGATAATACAGACTATTTCAAGGAACAACTTAATAAGATCGTCGGAAAAGGCAAAGAGATTTTTAAATAATGTTGGAATTGTAGCCCACATTATACATAGTAAGTAACGTGGATCATTCAATTTATTTCTTTACTTCTTTATAATACATCAATCCTAAGAAGATCAGGATTACCGCAAACATGATCAGGACCGTTCCGATCGGTAAAATATGGCTAAAATGTACATTGATCGAATATATATCGATCAACATATAAAAAACCAGTAACTGTATTAATGATAAAGCCAGAACCAGCACATTTATGACTTTTGGATTACGAACCGATTTACGCATTACGAAAAATATGATAATGTTCAATATAAAAGTGATCATAGCGGGCAATATGTTTCCGAAGAGGTAATTACTGCGTGGTCCCCATCGATCTGGATTACCATGAAGGTCGAAATGAACCGCGATACGGTCGGGCAGCTGCTGATATAATAATAAACTCGTGACCAGGGTGATCAAGAATATTGATACTGGGATACTTAGAATGGCAATTTGAAGTTTTGGATTGGATTGGGGCGGCGATTGTTCAATCGGTCTTAAATCGTGTCCGATTGACGGACAAAATGTATTGATACGTTCCAAAAATCCTTCGGGATCGGCGGGTGATATTCCGTATGTTCCTTGTTCACTTTGTATTAGCACTATATTATGCCATTTGGTGACCTGAAAATTAATAGTACCGTATTGGACTGATGAGAATAGACCGTAATACGCGAATAAACCGCCATTACCAAAAGCCCTGACTAATTTCAATTTTGTTGTATCCGGAATAATGACACAGGCCTGGACATTTTTCAAA
>MEUM01000100.1:5839-5981 GCA_001771735.1 Caldifarciminota bacterium RBG_13_43_14
ATTTCTTTGGTGCCAGTAAATACGAGATCAGTGGTATTGATATAAATAATAATATAAAAAATATTCCATGGGGTACTTTAATATAGAAAAAAAACGACATTACGATCATCAGTAAGATGACAAATATGGTAACGATGCGGCT
>MEUM01000101.1:0-172 GCA_001771735.1 Caldifarciminota bacterium RBG_13_43_14
ACTTATTCCTATTCGCCTTATACCAATACCTGGACCGAATACGCGTTTCCAAAACCACAACCAGTTTGCAATTTAACCCCGGTTGTAATTACTGAGACCGCGCTCGGTGATCTTGGCTTGTTTGTCGCTGGTGGCTATTTTGGCGCTGCGGTAAACGACCATGAGGTATTCC
>MEUM01000101.1:604-4295 GCA_001771735.1 Caldifarciminota bacterium RBG_13_43_14
GTTTTGGGATATTGATCGGCTGGGGTTTCACTTCTACTTTGTAATACGGTACGATCTCGATATCCGGTTGTAACGGGTTGATATGAATTACATCTTCGATTAGATTGGTAGCGGCAATTGTCTCGACCACATCCTCGGCTATATCGCTGGGCGCTTCGACTGCCACTTTAGGCCTCTCGACCGGCGGCGGCTCATTGTATTTTTCGATTACCTGGTCTATATTTTCGATCATGGTGATAATATCCCTTTTCAATTCATATGGTTGCGGCTCAGCATAGGGAATGAAGGCGAACATCATTATTATGGTGATAATGCTCGAGAACATACCGACCCGAAGGTAAATGCCATAGGTCATCTTGTGGTCTTTCATGTTTCCTCCTTCTAATTATAATACATTTCAGATAGGCATATATTCCTGAAAAATTATCCGCTTAATCTAAACGAAATGTAAATCCCCCTGTATCCCCCTTTTCTAAAGGGGGATTATTTATTGTTCTTCTATTAACTTTACAATAATACTAATTTATGTATAATTCCTTACATAATGAAAAGGGTGATAATTATAATACTTGATGGGGTCGGGATCGGTGAATTACCCGATGCCGATCTCTATAACGATCAGGGCAGTAACACGCTGGTCAATCTTGCCCATTCATGCCATGGCCTCAGAATGCCGACAATGGAAAAAATGGGAATCGGCAATATTGATAGCATCAAAGGGGTTGTTGCTGTGGCTGATCCGATCGCATGCTACGGGAAAATGACCGAGATCTCCCCGGGCAAGGATTCGACTTCAGGCCATTGGGAGCTTTTCGGCATTATTCTGAAAAAACCTTTTCCCACTTATCCCGATGGCTTTCCGGCAAGTATAATTAATGAATTTGAAAACTGTATCGGGCATAAGATCATCGGCAATTACCCGGCATCAGGAACTGAAATAATAAAAGAACTCGGTGATCAACATATTAAAAACCGCACCCCGATCGTATATACTTCTGCCGACAGCGTTTTTCAGATCGCCGCCCATATTGATGTATTTCCTTTAAGTGAATTATACCGTTTTTGTGAAATCGCTCGCGAAATATTACAGGGAGAACACGCCGTTGCCCGGGTCATCGCCCGGCCGTTCAACGGGGAATCACCGCTTTATTACCGCACCAAGGACCGGCGCGATTTTTCCCTGCCGCCGCCCGAACATACCCTGCTCGATCATGCGATATCAAGAGGATTGAATGTTGATGTCATCGGTAAAATCGGCGATCTGGTCGGGCATCGCGGCTACACGAAATCATTTCACTCGGTGAATAATCAGGAGTGTATCGAGATTTTGTTAAAAACGATGAAATCCAATGAAGCTCATTTAATAATCGGAAATTTCGTTCAATTCGATATGGATTGGGGGCATCGCAATGATATCCAGGGATTCAAAAAGGGACTGGAAGAGATCGACCCGGGAATTAACATGGTCTATAACGATCTCGCTGATGCCGACCTATTGATGATCACGGCCGATCATGGTAATGACCCGACAACCCCATCAACCGATCATTCTCGTGAATATGTTCCAATACTTGCCTGCATGAAGAATAGAAAAGGAACTGATCTCGGAGTACGCAGCGGTTTCAGCGATGTTGCCCGTACCGCCGCCCGATATCTTGATATTGAAGGAGTAGAAAATGGCAAAGACTTCCTTGACCTCCTCATTGCCGGGTAGTAAAATAGCCAAAGCAATGATCAAGAGCGTTAGAGAAACGGTCAAATACGCCTATGCTCCTTATTCCAGAATTAAGGTTGCGGCCGTGCTTTACTGCTCAAACGGTGAAACATATACCGGTGTGAACATCGAGAACGGATCTTTGTCATTAACCATGTGTGCCGAACGCATTGCACTTTATAAAGCCCTTTCCAGCGGTGAAAAGGATTTTCCTTTAATGCTTATTTATTCACCCCAGATCGATTTTATCAGGCCCTGCGGCGCCTGCCTGCAGGTGCTTGCCGAACATGATTATGAGATCGTGATCGCCACCATGAATTCAAAATCCGAACTGAAATTCCTGCCCCTCGCGACTCTGATTCAACCTTTCAAATTAAATTATTATCCCGACCAAAAGACACGGCGATAAAATGGAATTTTACTTCGCGATCTTTATAAGGGACTTGACCCGGGAGAAATTTCAGGACCTTATAAATACCCTAATAAAATTCGGCGGCCGCATAACCCAGGCCGAAAAGGATATGATAATCGGCAACACAAAAGATGTCAGAATGATCGCCTGCCTGAAAAAAATAAAAGAGCTATACCCTGAATCCAGATTCGGGTTCTCCCAATACCTGGGCCTGGCCAAAGGGTTGGCAAAGATCGCGAATTTCGGTGAAATTCTGATATCGGAAGAGATCGAGAAAAAAACGATTGACCACTATGCATTAACCTCTCTGGGCATGCTCACGATCGAAGGTATGTCAAGTCAGATCCTTGTCTGTCGTGTCGAGCAACCGATCGGATCAGAGCAGTTTCCCCAATCTGTTTCGACCACTACGCAAGTTCCGCGTAGTAACGAACTCGATTCTTTGAAAAACCTGACCCGGGTCAGTAATGGAATACTTATCACCGGCCAACCGGGATCCGGTAAGACTGCGATCATCGAACAGCTTCTCAGCGAATATCAGGATCGACAGATCTATCGAACCTTCTGTTCCGCGTACCCCCCGGGACGGACTTTCAAACCGATTATCGATATTGTCGCACAGATATTCGAAGTCAATCAGCAGGACGGCATCGATAAAGAACAAAAACTAATAGAGCAGAAGCTTAAGGATCTGGACATAGCCGATATCGGCACTTCCTACCTGGCGATACTTGATTTTCTCGGACTGAACGAGGAAGAATCGATACTGGAAAAAATTGAATTGCCGGTTCGGGTCGAGATCATTATTAACAGCATCGCAGAAACACTGATGCATATTTCATGGAACAAACCGGTTGTAATCCTGGTAGATGACGCCGAGAATCTCGATGCATCTTCTTTGAATTTTATTCAGAATTTAATGTATAAATTAATCGAAGAAAATATTTTATTTCTATTCTCATCGTCACTCCCCCAGATCAATCTTAAAGGTATCAAAGAATTTGAACTCCGCAGCATCGATATGGAAAAACTGGAAGCGATAGTAAACGAAGATACCGAAGAAACAATCACCCTTCCCCCAACGACACCGTTTCATGTAGCACAATATCTTTATTTATACGAAGAGGAAAAAAGCGAGTTTTTCTTTGATCAGTATCGCGGGCCGGGGACGATGGGCAACTTCAGCATCACATTCCATGATTTGAAAACCGTGATTAAACGAAGACTTGAACTGTTAGACCAGGAAAAACGTGAGCTTTTATATTCCCTGGCCGTAATCGGTAATGAAATCAATCCTGATGAGGTCCCGATCGGTGAAAAGGCGTACTTGCTCGATCATCTGACCGATCGCCATTATCTCCGCCATTATCAGGATCATTATGCTTTTGCCTCGCCGCAATTGCATAGCGAGATCTACAACCTGATCGAAGATAAGAAGAGCCGTCATCTTCATTTTGCTGATTATTACCGGCGACTGGCTGGGTTTGAAGATGTGACGGCCTCTCATTATTTACAGGGGGAAAATTACAAGAAATCAATAGAATTTCTCATGAAAGCAGCCACCG
>MEUM01000101.1:4317-5503 GCA_001771735.1 Caldifarciminota bacterium RBG_13_43_14
TGATTCCGGCATTTATTATTATAATCAAGCCCTTGAATTATGTCAGCGTCACAAGGATGTTGCTGACCTGGAAGTGCTTGTTGCCTTGAATGAAGGCTTGGCTGATGTCTATCGCGCGCTGGGCGATGAGGAAAAGGCATTAAAATATTACCGAGTTGTACTGGATAGTTACAAAGAAATTCTTAGAGAATGATAATATGTATTCTCCTTATCCTGGCACAGGACTGGGGAGTTCGATCGAATGACTCGATCATCACGGACTCGCTGAATGCGGTCCAGTATCATGCCCATAACATCATATATGATCTTGATCGATCGATAATTATACTTCAGGATTCATCTTATATACGCTATCAGGACATCGAGCTATTCTCTGACAGCGCATATTATCATATAAAAAGCAATCAACTTGAGGCCTTTGGTAATTGCGACCTGCGTCAACTTGATGATTCGATACGCGGTGAATATCTTCGCTATAATATAAAGAACAAAAAAGCGCTAATGACCAGCGGTAAAACACAGATCGATAATGGCTACATCGATGGCAAGCAGATTTACTGGATTGATAAAAAAACCGTCAATGCCTATCATGGTAAGTACACGACCTGCAGCGATAGTCCGCCTCATTATTATTTCTATTCGCCTCGGATGAAACTCTATATTGGTGACATTGTGATCGCACGGCCACTCGTGCTATTTATTGAAGATGTGCCGATCATGGTCGCTCCATTCTGGTTCGTGCCAATATCATCACAAAGAAAATCGGGTTTATTGCCATTTCGAGCGGGTAATTCGCGATTATTTGGAAAATACATCAGGGATTTCGCCTATTATCAGGTACTGGGCGATTATGCGGATATAACATTGCAGCTTGATGCCATGGAGAAGAAAGGCATTATGCCCCGGGTCGAGGCGGTATGGGATTATAATCCCTATACACTCGGTACTGCGCTCAGTTCCTATATAAAGGAAATCGATACTGGCAACGAGCGCTACAGTATTGAAGCTCGAAGCCGCTCGGAACAATTTTTTCTTGGATCGACTTTCAACTGCGATATCAAATATTTGAGCGATAACACATTTCAACAGTATTATGCAGAAAGCATTGTTATCTGGCAGGAAAAAGAAATTTCCTCACAAGCAACCGTAGCTCGTAGTCTGGCCGGATTCAAAAATACCTTTACTT
>MEUM01000102.1:0-2296 GCA_001771735.1 Caldifarciminota bacterium RBG_13_43_14
TTAAAAGCCGTTTGATAAACCGCTGGTATCAGTACCTCACCAAACGATATACCCAGCGCGAATGGACATTTATGAATTACGGTTTTGCCCATTTGAACGGCGAAGAGAAATTGCCTTTGCATCTTAGCGATGAGGCCGATCGCTATTGCATTCAACTTTATCATCACGTAGCCGCTCCGACGAATATATTGAACAAGGATATACTGGAGGTCGGATCGGGCCGCGGCGGCGGTTGTTTTTATATAGCGCGGTATCTCAAGCCAAAATCCATTGTCGGCATAGATTTTTCCAGAAACGCAATTGATTGGTGCAATCGTATTTATTCAGTGCCCAACCTTTCTTTCCAAGTCGGCGATGCCATGAAAATACCATTTCCTGACCGATCATTTGATGTCGTCATCAATGTCGAGTCTTCACATTGTTATCAATCTATGCATGGTTTTATCCGCGAAGCCATGCGAGTCCTACGGCCAGGCGGTTTTTTTTCTTGGACCGACATACTCTGGACACGTTGTATGGACAAAATTAACCATCATTTCCGACATTCCGGGCTACGGGCGATAAAAGAATGGGATATTACGCCATCCGTTCTCCGGGCTCTTGCCCTTGATCATGATCAAAAATTGCATACGATAAGAAACTTGGCACCCCGCTTTATGTGGAAATTTCTAAAGGAATTCACTGCCGTACCGGGTACAAAGGTCTATAAATCGTTGGAGAACCGAAAAAGACTATACCTCAGTAAAATATTTCAAAAAGTATAGAATTTTTTCTAAACACCAAAAATTAGTAATAGTTTAGTTTTTCCTAAAAATGATACAAAAAACGGTGCAATTATTGTAGCGGTGCGATTCATCGCACAAATTTTCGGATATTTCTGTTACGTCGGATAAATCCGACCGCTACAATTTGGGAAAAACTTACCTGTAACGGAAATTATTGATTGCTGCGATAAACAAAATGATATTAAAAGCGAAGCGGACGCTTCATTAGAGTTTTCAAATAAAGATATTAACAAATTATTAATCTTAACTAGAATTGAGTATAGGAGAGGAGGTTCTATGCATATATGTGCTTTGTTTATACTGACCCTGGTCGGTGCTGATTTCACGATCTGCAATTATACCGATCATCAAATATACCCCTGCCCCATTTACGCTAATAATCAATATTATGTTTTCTGGACTGATTATCGCTCAACTCCGATATACGGGCTATACGGAACGCGAATAACCGTAGACGGTACAGTACTTGATCCCAATGGAAAGCTACAATTCCAGGATAGTGTTTTCACGCCCCGAGTTGATTATGATGGATCAAATTTCATGGTCGTATGGCGAGAGGGGTGCTGAAGTAACGGTGATATTCGTGGAGTGCGTGTCACTCCCAACTGCGATCCTCTGAGTAACTTTAACATATCAACCGCAACCGGCATTCAATTCATGCCCGATATAGCTTATGGCGGTGGAAATTACATGGTTATCTGGGTTGATGGACGTGCCAGCGGCACCGCGTTTCGTGTTTACGCGGCGCGCGTAACACCGGCCGGTTCAGTGCTTGATCCGTCCGGAATTCAAGTCGGCCAATCCGACACCCTCTATCAGTATAGTCCATCAATAGTATACAACGGCTCTAATTTCTTTGCGGTATGGGGTAATATTTATGCGCCTCAACGGGTATTAGGCCGTTTCATAAATACTAACGGAAGCCTGGGCGATACTTGCCGAATCGCCAGTGTTTCCGGTTACGTTTACATGACCAAGGTTGCATTCAGCGGGTCAAATTACCTGGTCGCCTGGAATGAATATTCTGGCGGTACATACCTCTGCAAAGGTCAAATCGTATCTTTAAGCGGCACGTTGATCGGTAGTCCATTCACGATTGCATCAGGTGTATATTATCCTTCCTTAGGCCTCTGCTGGGATGGCACTCAATATTGTGCGAGCTATATTTTACAAACCGGCTATCAACTCTGGGGCCGAAAGTATAGCGTGACTGGTACGCCTATCGGTACGGCTTTCCAGATCTCGATGTCAGCCAACAGTCATTATTATTCTGAAATCATCCCGGGTGCGAACAACTGTTATTTCAACGTCTGGGCAGAATATATAAGTTCCAGTTACGACATATTCGGTAATCTTGACATAAATATGATCGGTATTGAAGAACAAACCGAGAAAACCGCAACGATGGATGAATTGGGTATGAAAATTGTATCAGGGCCTTTACACTTACCGAACGGAGTCAATGCAAGAATCTTTGATATTACCGGCCGCGAAGTCAGTATATCGCATCT
>MEUM01000102.1:2317-3611 GCA_001771735.1 Caldifarciminota bacterium RBG_13_43_14
GGAAACCGACGGTAGGATATCATCACGCATTATTAAAATCCGGTAAAAAAATTGGGCCGGAGATCTACATGACCTCCGGCCCAACCCCTCATTTAATACTATTTAATTAAGACTATTTTCCTCATCGAATGCTCATCTTCCTGCTTCACAAAGTAAATTCCAGGACCAGCATAACGGGGATTAACAATCTTACCAGTAACATCATAAATCACACAGTCCCGGGTAAAATCCTTTAATGAACTGTAATATATCTCTGGTTTTGATTCTGACGGCGGTGCTTTCTCATCAAAAAATTCATTGGTCCCGATTACCATATCAATATTTGCGTATATATCCTTGGTTGCTCTGCTTTCTTCCCAGGCTATTAAATAATTAATATTTGATGCCGAGATCCAGGGTACGTACTTAGTCCATGAGCTGGTTGCTGATATATTAAAACTTGAACCCATTAGCTGACCAAGTGTATCGATGAATCGACCCTTGATTGTGCCTGAGTCATCCCAGGCAACCAGAAATTTATATCCGTCATACATAACATGCGGAGTTTTTTCCGGTGTATCTTCCTCAGCAATAACTATCGGACCGCCGATCAATTGGCCCTGAGCTGACATGATCTGACCGTAAACACTATAATCGAAAGTCACCATATTCATATCATTCCAGACAATAAGATATCGACTGCCACTTGTCGCCAACTTGGGATTCATATATTTATAGGTTGCCGTATTTCCGATCCTGATAACGGTATCCACCGGCATGGCCTGACTGTTCACGAACCGACCATCAACCCCATATGGTGCAGTATACCTACCCCATACAGCAAAACAACGGACGCCATCATAGGCGATATCAGAACTTTGTTCATCGACCCCAACCGCTCCGATACAATTACTTGTATCTAAAACGATACCTGAAGGTGTCACGCGAGCGGCAACGATGCGATTTATCGCGAATCGACGATCGTTCCAGGTTACAATATAATTTGTCCCGTTAAAGGTAACTGCCGGATTGGCCTGCATGCTATCATGAACAAAAATCGCAAATGAGTTAATCGAATCGCATGAAGGAGTGACCCGCACTCCGTATATATTCCCTTTTCCTCAACAATTGGGATCGCGGAAAACAACAAGAAAATTTGATCCGCTGTAAGCCACGTCAATATAACCAGCGGCACTATCGCAATACAGCATTTTGCCACCTGGATCAAGTAACGTCCCGCTGGTTGTAATGCGGGCGCCATAGAGTGCATATAAAAACTGGGTGGCAAAAAATCTCTCATCCTGCCAGAATAAAT
>MEUM01000102.1:4222-4768 GCA_001771735.1 Caldifarciminota bacterium RBG_13_43_14
TTGTCCCCAACGCGGCCACATAATATAATTGCCGGATACTGATACCGGGAGTATCGGCACATCTCTCCATTTATGAAAGAGTTTCATCGGCTCAGGTTTTAATTCGAGCAATGCTCCGGAATAAGAACGCTCACCTTCAGGGAAAATACCGATCACGCTTCCATTTTTCAATGCCTGTATCATTTCCTTGACCGTCGCACTATCATATAAATATCTCCTTTTCGGAATACAACCGAGACTTCGGAAAAACAAAGTGGTTAGACGTTTCCTGAACATTCCAAAGGTGGTCACATAATGCACCTTATAAGGTAAGGCGAATGCAATCAAAAATGGATCTAGATAATTTCTATGACTGGCCACCATGAAGAATGGGGCTTTTGTTGGTATATTATGTTTATTAACAACCTTAATCGGAAAGAACAATTTTGAAAGCAGATAAAAAAGAGTGGCCAAAATCATATGGAAGCGTGGAATCAATAAACCAGACTGTTCTTGATATGCCTTGAAATCGGCGCCAAAACGTTTTAACAGACTAAGCTCTTCAAT
>MEUM01000102.1:4791-5010 GCA_001771735.1 Caldifarciminota bacterium RBG_13_43_14
CAATAAAAATAGGCATGACGATAATAAGCATGCTCGAAGATCTCCGCATCAAAGCAAAACCAATAAATAAGGTGACATAAAATAAGTAAATGGGATGGCGAAAGTATGCATATATCCCCGACCTCACAATATGTTTGGGTGGATATGCAGAGATCGGCAGTACACCGCTGTTGCGAATAAATTGAATGATCGAGAGAACGAGCAGCGCTGATGACAGGA
>MEUM01000103.1:0-1965 GCA_001771735.1 Caldifarciminota bacterium RBG_13_43_14
CGTTGCGACACCTTTTCCTAATGAAGAAACAACTCCACCGGTAACAAATATATATTTAGTTTCCATGTTTAAAAGTATAATTATGAAGGCGATGGTGTCAACATAAATAATAAAAGTACCTGCCGGAGGCAGACAGGCAAAATGCCTAAAATACCTGAAAAACAAAAGTAATTAGTAATTGGTAATTATGTAATTATTGTAAAACCAAGTATATCAGGATATCAGAAGACCTGTGGGCAGGATACCAGCAAATCAGAATATCAGGTTTCTATTCCTGATTGGCTGATATTCTGATAATCTGCATGCTGATAATCTGATTATCTGATCCGCTTCTATTAAATCTTTCGCCGATTAGCGCCTAGCGAGTAGTGCTGTCCGTAAGACCGTATTCCTTGATCTTCAGTCTTAAAGTATTACGGTGTACACCAAGCTTGCGTGCGGCCTCGGATATATTCCATGAAGTCTGTTCAAGTATCGTCCGAATATGTCTTTTTTCGACCTCGGCCAGCGATTCGACTCCGGCAAACCCGCTATCGGTGCGTATCGGCACATCGCGAACATCGATCACCTCGCCCCGGCATAATACTACTGCTCGTTCCAGTACATTTTCCAATTCCCGGATATTACCCGGCCATTCATAACGCATTAATGTATTCACCGCTTCACGGGTTATTCCTTTAATTATTTTGTTGCTTCGCATCGAGAATTTTTTGATGAAGAAATCAACAAGCGGCTTAATATCTTCTTTACGCTCGCGCAAAGACGGCAGATCGATCGAGATAACATTCAACCGATAGTAAAGATCTTCACGGAACTGAGTTTCAGCGATCTTTTTTCTGAGGTCCTGATTGGTGGCGGCGATCAATCGAACATCAACCTTTATCGGCACGGTACCGCCAAGCCGCTCAAAGGTGAATTCCTGTAGAACGCGCAGTAATTTTACCTGAGTCCCGGTTGGGATATCCCCGATCTCATCAAGCAGCAAGGTGCCATTATGGGCTAATTCTAATTTCCCGACTTTGCGCTTGTCCGCACCGGTAAAAGCACCCCGTTCAAAACCAAACAGCTCGCTCTCCAGCAAGGTTTCAGGTAAAGCGGCACAGGAGATCGCGACAAAACGATTATTGCGCCGATCGCTTGCTTTGTGAATAAGACGCGCGATTACTTCTTTGCCAGTGCCGGATTCGCCATTAATCAGCACGGTTGAATTTGATTTGGCGATACGAGCGACCAAAGCCAGCAGATCTTTCATTTTTTTGCTTTCCGCGATAACTGATTCATCGGTAAATGACGCCTTTTCCTCGCGTAATATTTCAAGTTCGCGGTGAACGAACTGCTCCTCGCTGATCCTCTCGATTATCAATTCAAGCTCATCAAGATTTACCGGTTTACTCAAATAGTCGTAGGCCCCCAGTTTCATTACCTCAACTGCCGATTCTACGGTCCCATACCCGGTTAGTATGAGAAAACAGGTCTCCGGATCGATCTCCTTGATACGGGTCATTGCCTCGATCCCGTCGATCTCAGCCATTTTAAGATCCATGATCGCAAGATCAAATCCCTGAACGCGGCTTATTTCAATTGCTTCTTTCCCGGAAGCGGCTTGTTTGACTTCATATCCTCTCTTTTTCAGAAAACCGGCTAAAAGATCACGCTGGCTTTCTTCATCATCAACAACGAGAATGCGCATGTTAGATCAAACCCTTTTCCTTGGATTCACGAAGACACTGCCAGGTACCGTGCAATAGCATACCAGAGCCGAAAATTATGACAGCGATCCTCATTAGAAAACCTATAATCGGTATCAAACAAATCACGAAAAGAAATATTTGTCCGATTATCAATGACAGATACAGCGAGATATTACCTTTTTTCTTGAAAAGACTTAAAATCAATTCGCCCAGTACGAGCGCGACCATTATCGAAGAAAGATAGAGAAGTATTGAAAAGATGTAGAATGTCAAA
>MEUM01000103.1:2514-3125 GCA_001771735.1 Caldifarciminota bacterium RBG_13_43_14
GCGATACCGCCGTGCGGCGGTGCACCATATTCCAGAGCATCAAGCAGCATTGTGTATTTTTTAGGATCCATACCGACGTATTTAAACAGTTTTTCCTGTATCGAGCGCATATGATTACGAATGCTGCCCGAAGCAAGTTCATTGCCATTACAGACCAGATCATACTGCCGTCCCCTCAACCTCAGAGGTTCGGAATCAAGAAATTGCATATCCTCATCCTTGGGCATGGTAAAAATATGATGACAGGGTACAATCTCGCCGCTTGTTTCATTGAGTTCAAAAAGTGGAAAATCCTCAACCCATAGAAAATTAAACCCCGTATCGCCCTTGCATTGTAATCGACCCAACTCTCGCCGGACTTCGCCTAAAAAAGACAAAACTTTATGATCCCCGGTCGTCAGTATCAAAACTTCCTTTTCCTGCAGTCCCAGCTGCGTTGCCACCGTTTCATCAATTAACTTGGCAATGCTGCCGCTGAATTTTTCCTCTTTTCGTGTCCAAAAAATACCGTTCAATCCAGACTGCTTTGATCGGTCATTCAATTCATCAAGATATTTTCGCGAAATACTAAGAGAACCAGGTATTATAATTCCCCGCACATAATCTGACTG
>MEUM01000103.1:3155-5800 GCA_001771735.1 Caldifarciminota bacterium RBG_13_43_14
CGGTTTATAATCCTTTAATTCGATTCCGAACCGCAGATCCGGTTTATCCGATCCGTACTTTTCCATAGCCTGAGTATAGGCAAGACGGGGGAATGGGGTTTTAAGATCCTGGCCAAGGACTTTTTTCATTATATGGACGAACATACCTTCTGTCAGAGCAAAAATATCATCCTCGCTGACAAATGACATCTCGATATCGATCTGAGTATGTTCTGGTTGGCGATCATGTCTTGGATTTTCGTCACGCAGGCAGCGTGCCACCTGATAATACCTTTCAAATCCTGCAACCATTAGCAGTTGTTTATACATCTGGGGCGACTGCGCCAGGGCATAGAATTTATGCGGGTAAAGTCTCGATGGTACCAGGTAATCTCGTGCACCTTCAGGCATTGAACGTGTAAGGATTGGGGTCTCGATCTCTATGAATTCCTTTGAATTCAGGAATTCGCGCATCGCGCTCACGACCTCATGACGAAAAATAATCGCTTTTCGTAATGGCTCACGCCGTAGATCAAGATAGCGATACCGCAATCGTAATTCATCATTTGCTTTGACATCATTTTCAACAACAAAAGGCGGTACTCTTGATTTATTCAAAATCTTCAATGCATCGACCGCGAGTTCCACCTCGCCGGTAACCATTTTGGTATTCTTTTGACCGTCGGGACGTTCCCGAACTACACCTTGAGCCCAGACACAATCCTGCAAACCGATACTGGTTGAATCGGGGATCTTCTTCGGATCAACGACTACTTGCAGCGCTGCAGCCCGGTCGCGCAGATCAATAAAAATCAAACCCCCGAAGTTTCTTACCCGTTCCACCCAGCCGAAAACTTCGATCTTTTCATCGATCCGGTTTGCGTTGATTGTATTAAAGAATATTTCTTTTATGATTTCTCCTGTTTTTCACCTTCGATTACGATACACGAAAAATCGGCAAATTTTAGGAAGATCTGATTGACATAGTGCAACAAAGCCAGGCGATTAGCCTTGATTTTTTCATCATCGCACATGACCATGACATCATCGAAAAACTTGTCGATATGCGGCCGCAGCGATAGTAATATTTTCAATACGCCCTTATAATTTTTTTGCTCAAGCAATGCTTTGATATCTTGTATAATCGCGCTGCTTTCATTGTACAAATTTATTTCCGACTTTTCTTTCAATAAATCGATATCGAGTTTACCGATATTTTCAATGCCTTTTAAGATATTTCTCACCCGTTTTTGTCCGATCACAAGCTTGGTAAACTCAGGTTTGTCGCTTAGATCCCGCAGTGCTTCACAACGCAGCCTGGCATCACCAACGATTCCGTTCCAGGTCGCCAGTACGGTATTTACCTCATCATAGCGGAAACCCAGGTCTTCAAGATACCGGTCAAGCCGCTCGCTGAAGAAATCGATTATCATAGCTCGATCGAACTCACGATTATAGATTTCCTGAAGCGTTTTTACCGCATCGAGCAGATTCGTATTTCCTGCATAGGTATCAAAAAGATTTATCACTGCATAACCGTTACGCCTAACTCCCAGCGGATCATAGGATCCGGTAGGGCGATTGCCACTCAGAAACGCACCAATGACATTATCAAACTTGTCGACCGCAGAAAGTAAACAACCTTCAAGGGTCGAGGGCATTGCGTCGCCTACGAATTTTGGCAAATAATGCTCTTCAATCGCCTGGGTCACGCGGGCATCCTCACCCGCGATCTGGGCATAATAACCACCCATAATCCCTTGTAATGCGGTGAAATCTTTTTCTCTGACCATTTGCGAAAGCAGATCGGCTTTGCATAATCGAGCGGCTCGCTGTAATTTTCCCGTATCAACGCTGTTCATTCCTTCAAATATCTGGACCAATTTGCTGAGTCTTTCAGTCTTGTCATAAATACTGCCAAGATCCTGTAACCACATCATACCCCTGGTCTGTTCTCGCATTTTCTCAATACCGGTTTTGATATCGTTCTGATAATAGAAATGCGCATCGTAAAGACGTGCCGCAATTACACCGGTAAAACCCCTGGCCACATTTTCAAACGCCTTTTTCCGGGCGCTAAAAATGCAAACGAATTTGTTCAAAGGTTTGATCCAAATCAAATTCCCCTGGGTTTTAAACACGCTCAGCATAACTTCTTCGGGCAGATCAAGATATTTACGGTCAAATTCTCCGGCGACACCTTCCGGATACTCAACTACACAGTTGATCGCTTCGATCATCTCCTCCTGAAGAAATGGTTTTCCCTCAAAGTCTCGGCTTGCCTCTTTGATACGTTTGACGATCAATCGGTATCGTTCATTGGGATCGGCGATCACACCACCATGCCTTAAGAAATTCAGATATTCACGCGGTTTTTCCAATCGTATTGGTTTAAATGAAAAATGTAAGTTGGGCATGCTATAACGATCGGCTTCGATACCGGCAAACTTGAAACGCAATGGTTTTCGGTCAAGCAACGCCAGTATCCATCGGACCGGCCGCGGGAAACGATCACCACTGTTGTTCCACCTCATTGTTTTGGGAAAATCCAAAGCCTTGATCAGTTTTGGCACTTCATTGCGCAGGATATTTTCGGTGGACTCACCACTGATCTCCTTGCTCCCGCAGACATATTCTCCTTTCTTTGTCTTGATGATCTTGATATC
>MEUM01000104.1 GCA_001771735.1 Caldifarciminota bacterium RBG_13_43_14
GACTCGGTGCATTCACCGTATGATACCACGTTTATACCCCAGGCACCAGCTTCGGATTATTACATCGAGAAACGGGATTATCACAATGACCGGGTCGGCCGGCAGATATTTATGGAAAAACGGGGAACTGAGATATCCCGTACTAAATTCTATAAGGACCTTGATTTCAATGACACGCTGGTCGTGACCATAGATGACGACACAACCCGATATACGTACAAGTCATACACCCTTAACAGCGAAACGCGGTCAACGCAATTGCCGACCAAGATCGTGTATCCAGACGGCGATTCAATCCTCAACTACTATCACGCGCCGGATAACAACGCGCCCGCGTTCTTCCTGCTGGACTCGACCATCGACGAACTGGGCAGGAAAACCCAATACTTCTATGATGACAACTCCAATCTTGATTCGCTGCGCTACTATAACCGGTACATTGCCGGTGTCGGCACGACCACGCTCACCCACGACTACACTTTTAACAGCCGCGGCAATCTCACCCAGCTCAAAGATACCCGAGGAAATTCAACCTACTATTCATACGCACCTAATGATACCGGCCCCTATCTTACCCAGACCAGGATCGACATGTCGCCAAGCGGATCCGGCAATGAGGATATTATCACCAAATACAAATACAATACTGACATCGGTAAGATCGATACGCTGATCTATTTCCGGGATTATCCGGGCGATTCCAGTATTGTTTACTACTCTTATGATGTGATGAACCGTTTGCAGGGCACCCATTACCCGGACGGCACCCGGGACAGTTTAACCTATGACAAGCGGGGCAATCTCATTAAAAAGGAGACATACCAGAGTTCCGACTGTCATTTTCGCATTGAGTACGTGTATGACGCGCGGGATCGATTGACTCTGGTCAGGGAGTACAGTGACATGACTGCATTTCCTCCGGAAACCGATACCACTCGGTATGCATACGATCTCAATGACGGACTGATCAGCTTTATCAATGCCAATGACACGACCGGCATTTCAACCGAAATTTCCTATGCGTATGATGCCGGCAAACTTGTTAAAGTAGCGTATCCGGACACGACCTATGACAGTCTGGGCTATTACACAAACAATAACTTGAAATTCAAAAAAGACCGCCGGGGAAAAGCGACGGCTTTTATATACGACAGGATGAACCGGTTGATCAAAAAACGGTATTTTAACAGTTTGATTGCTTACGATGCCTTTCCGGACAGCGTCCCGGCAGAAAGTCTGGTCTTTAACTATGACGCAGTCGGTAACATGGTATCCATGCTTGACAAAAACGGTTTGATAACCTACAGTTATGACGGCATGGACGGGCTTGACACTATGAATTGTTATCAGGATGTCCTTATCGGCTATACTTATGATATAGGCGGAAACCGCACCTTGATGAAAATAGTGGAGGCATCGGATACTACGACGATATTCCATGCCCAGATTTATCCGGCATATGACAACGCGAACCGGCTGGCATATACCGCAGTGAGAACCGACACCTTTGCCTTCACCTACTGGGACACCGGACCGATAAAGAAGATCGATTACCCGAACGATGTCGAGGAGCGCTATACGTTGACTTCAAGAAATTTCATCGATGTAATCACTGATTCGATCGGCCGAACCGAGTTATTTAAACACGCCTATAAATACAATGATTTGGGCGACCGGGATACGCTCATTTACAAGCTGTCGACCGGGCTTTTCCCGATAACCGGGACCGTTGCCTATACCTATGATGATGTCCGCAGGATCACCCAGGCAATATATTCGGGGCAGACCAACAAGTACACCTATGACAAGGCGGGCAACCGGCAGCGCCGGATATCCGGGACCGACACCACGAATTATACCTATAACAAGCGCAACAACCAACTGACCGGAGAGAGCGGCAGCAGTTATGTGTATGACGATAATGGCAATCTCACTGAAATTCATCCGCCCGAAGAGGTTGATTATTATTATACCTGGGATTTTGAAAACCGGTTGACCAAGATCAAGAAAAGCGGTTCGGGCGGCAATGACAGCCTGGGTTTCAAATACTGCGGTATGGGCAAGAGAATAACAAAGGTACACTTTGGAAATAATGATACAACAGGTTACGCGTATGACGGCATGTACGCGGTATGCGAGTTCGGCGGGCACCTTGACCTTAAAGCAAAATACGTGTATGCTAATGGTATGCTTTTGGCGCGGTACGATGCATCCCCTGTGGATTCTCACTACTACCACCATGATGGTCTGGGCAGCATCATCGGCATGACGAATGAGAGCGGGGCGTTTGAGCGGTCTTATTTCTACGGCGAATTCGGCAATCTTGAGACTGACTACGGCAGTGTGAGCAATCACTACCTGTACACCGGGCAGGAGTATGATGATGAGATATCCGGGGCAGAGCTCTACAATCTCCGGGCGCGGTATTACGCACCGGAGATCGGGCGGTTTGTGAGCGAGGATCCGATTGGATTTCGTTTTAGAACACCCCAAGCAATGAATTTTTATTTATATGTCGAAAATAATCCAATAAACTGGAATGACATAATAGGTCTACTAACAATTTGTTTGCCGCTTGGATCATTCTCCGACCCATTTTGGCATGTAGCTTACACGAAAGTTCTGAAAGAAGGATGGAAACTTTGGATTCATGAGGAAGGTCCGGCAGATTACATACCTATCATTAATTTATTCTGCATATTTGAATATTGGAAGGATATAGAGCAGGGAATGTTCAAAAAACAGCATAACCTTGAAGTGTGTATCGAATATGATTTCTGTGGTATTGTTGAGAATGTATGGTACCAAGATCAAATATCTATTACTGACACTAAGGTCATTCAAAAGTCAATTAAAACAAAGACTGATATGTGTGTGCTTGATCTTGCGTATAGAATACCAATTCCCGAAGATTTATGTTGGTTTCTATACGGTGGAGGGAGGAAAAGATATTGAAAGTAAGATTTAGAATAATACTAATTTGGGCAATTGTGTCGACGATTGCATGTGTGGCTTGCATACTAGGACCATTTGTAAAGAATCAGATATATATTATGAAATTAAATCGGATAGAAAACATGTCTATAGTGGAGCAAGAAGATTTATTGATGCAAAGAATAGTCAAAACTACCGAGCCGATGACAAGCCTGGACAGGAAAAGACAGTTGAATGAAATATGGGCAAGAATTGTAGATGTTGATCCCACCGATATTGGTATCTTAATATCCTATGGTACATCTTGTATGAACTTGGCTTATAATGAAAAGGATTCCTCTGAAGTGCAATTTTTAAAAGAACGCATTATTTGGGTAGCGGAACGACTTCGTAAGATCGATAGTTACAGTGGCAATACTTTGCTTTTTGCCGCAAAGCTATATACATATATGGGTCTTTATGAGAAAAGCTACTATGATACTTCTAATGTCATTTATGATCGAATAAATTTTTTAATATCAGTTGACTCGGTAGAGATTCCTGAAATAGCACAGCATGATGAAAATGTTTGGACAGGGGAGCTAAAGGAAGTTGTTCGTGACTCAAGATTATACAACAAAATTATTCAGCGAGGACGACAACGGAAGTATCCTTTTATAAATTGATTATGAGTGAAAGAAAAATGGGGCAACCTATGACAAGGTGGGCAACCGGCTGCGCCGGATATCCGGAACCGACACCACAAATTATACCTATAACCGGCAGAACAACCAGCTGACCGGAGAGAGCGGCAACAGCTATGCGTACGATGACAACGGCAACATGACGGAAATCCATCCGGTAGCGGAACAGGATTACTACTATTACTGGGATTTTGAGAACTGTTTGACCAAGATCAAGAAAACCGGTTCTGGCGGCAATGATAGCCTGCGCATGACCTACTGTGGATTGGGCAAGCGCATAAAGAAAATCCATGGTACTACCGATACCACAAGTTATGCTTATGATGGTATGTATGCGGTGTGCGAGTTTGGCGGGCACCTTGACCTAAAAGCAAATTACGTGTATGCTAATGGGATGTTATTAGCAAAGTATGATGCGAGCCCGGCGGATACGCACTACTATCATCACGATGGCCTCGGTACAACCATGGGTATGACGAATGAAAATGGGGGCGTTGAACAAAGCTATTTCTACGATGAGTTTGGGAATTCGCTGGGGTCATGGGGCAGCGTTTCTAATCATTATCTTTACACCGGGCAGGAATATGATGATGAGATATCCGGGGCAGAGCTCTACAATCTCCGGGCGCGGTACTACGCGCCGGAGATCGGACGATTTATGAGCGAGGATCCGGTGCTGCGGATGGAAATAACGATTGACCGAATTTGTATAGGATCTAAGCACGATAAGAATATAATATATATGAGAAAAATCCCACAACAGCTCAATCACTATCACTACTGTTTAGATAATCCTGTGAATTGCAAGGATATTAAGGGTTTATTGCAGGATTGGTATTTTGCTTGTGCTCTTGTTATGGGTTGTATAGATACTGAATGTAAAAAATTGCTTGAACCTGACACTTGCTTTACAGAATCTGAAAAACGTGATGAAGAAAAGAAATGTGAGGAGCAAGCACGTGATTGGTTTCTTGAGTGTGTTATGTATAAAACTACACCATTACCACCTATTCCCTATTTTGAATGTCGGGCATATGAGGTTTTGTTTCAGTATGAATAAGAACATCATATTATGTTTATCTATCCTATATATATTATCTGTTATTAGTAATTGCAGTCGACAAGAAGCAACACAATTTTACTTTCCTGCAGATAATATTGTGCTGAAAATCAATACAGTTTCGCCAGACGGTCACTATATGGTTATTGATTTCTGCTATTTATCTGATAGTCAACCTGGAGCAGGAGAATACTATCATCCAGAAATGCAACTAGTTTTAGATATGAAACAAAAAGAGTATTGGCCACTGCTTGATACTACGATATTCCATGATGCTCAATATTTTTCTTGGGCCGATGACGCGAATATGTTAATTTTCAGTGCAAGTGTAATAAGGCCAAAAGATACTACCGAACTCTTTCCCATATATATTCATGATTTACGAACGCGAACCAATAGGATGTTAGTGAAACCATGGCTTAAAATATCCCATTACAGTATTCCGCTATTCTCTCATGACAAACCAGAGATTATTTTCTGGGTACCGGGAGTCGTAGTGGAAACGATGAAACCGTCTGCAAGAACAGTTGGACGTATATTTAGCTGGGATACTCTGCAGAAAACAATTACTAAGATAGCGGAAGACAAAAAAATCGCAACAGCAATGTGGATGAATCTATATATTCCTGTCGATCTATATATGAAAGCAGATCGAAATTTATGGCATGTTTCTTTGATCAAACGTCAGTTGATAAACATTACGCCGAACATGTGGGTAACTGGTGGAATAAGGAGATACAAAGATAAACTTGTTTTTCCAGGTATGGATCAGGAAAGACAGAATATGATTTATATTTATGATATGAAAACAAAATCCTTTGTCTCTAAATTGCGTTATAATAAAGGATTCATTTTAAACGCATCATTCAATGCCTCGAATAAATTAGTTGTGGCAACTTTAAAAGAAAAAAGTCACTGGATATTTCTACTGAATGAAGGTGGTTTTGTACTTGATTCATTGGAAGGATATACTCCGTTTTGGCTTGCCGGGACCGACAGTCTCGTTTGTTCAAAAGGGACAAGCATTGTACAGTTATATCCGGAAGACACAAAATTAGTGATAGAACCAATATTCACAGTGGTGAAACAAACACAATAAAAAATGACACGGCCTGATGCAACAGCTGACAGCCATTACTACCACCATGATGGTCTTGGTTCCATCATCGGCATGACGCAATGAGAGCGGGGCGTTTGAGCGGTCGTATTTATATGAAGAATTCGGCAATCTCACGGTCAATTACGGCAGTGTGAGCAATCACTACCTGTACACCGGGCAGGAGTATGATGATGAGATATCCGGGGCAGAGCTCTACAATCTCCGGGCGCGGTACTACGCGCCGGAGATCGGACGATTTATGAGCGAGGATCCGATAGGATTTAATATTGAATCCCCTCAGATGATGAATGACTATTTATATGTTGAAAACAATCCAGTCAATCGGCGTGATATAACCGGTCTATTTGTGCAATGTTGGCCTGTTATTTCATGGCCTGGTTTTTGGCATGATGTTGGTACACCTGAATTTCTCGGTTTCGAATGGATACTCATACATGCTAGACAGGAACGCGGTCGTGTTCTCCCAGGGATATATCCTCTTAGATGCGTATTCATGGAAATACTGAATTATATACAGCAGCAAGCACGCACCTGGTGTATTCTTGAATTTTGCATTGACACTGATCCCTGTGCTTTCAATGTCTTTTTTAGAACTTCACAAAACGTCGAATTACGAGATGTTCTACGTCAAAGAATAGGCAAAACAATAGAAAAAGGGCAAGATTACACTTATCTGGTGATCCCTGAATTGGAGTGTTGGAATCTACAAAGAGGGGGGTCCCCGTGAAAATATGGTGTAAAATTGCTATTATTTGGGCGGTGATATCAACCATCATTTGTGTTCGTTATTGTTTTGTGCCATTTGCTAAGAATCTAATATCTCAATGGCGGTTCCAACAGAGGAAGTATATGTCCGTAGTCGATCGAAAAAATGTTATCACCGAGAAAATCATGGAAATTAGTCAGTCAATGGAGAATTTGCCGTTAAAAAAACAAATCAATAAACTACATGCGGAACTTGTATTAGTCGATACTATGGATATTAGTAATCTGATAACATATGGATATGATTGTTTAAACCTGGCAGTTGAGACTATTGGAAAAGATTCCTTAAAAGCCATACAATTAAGCAAGATAAGCATTGAAGCAGCTAACAAACTACGTTTATATAGAACACGAGGCCTAGTGGATCTAATTGATGCAGCAAAAATTTACACCTTCAATGGTTTATTCGACAAAAACTATTATGATACAGCAGACGCTATTTATAGCCGAATAATTATCTTGATTGAGAACGACTCTCTGAAGGTACCTGCTTTTGCTGAAAATGATAAGGTACGCTATTTTACAGAATTGAAAGAGACAGTCCACGACCTACGGTTCTATAATGGAATGGCCAAACGATTTCAATTGAGAAAATATATTCGAAAATAAGAACCATTATGGTTATTATCTCAATTCGATAATCGTTGTTGGCAATTATTGATATCGAATATCTCGGAATATGATAAATAGAAATATACTGGGGAGTATCATCGGCATGACGAATGAGAGCGGTAATTTTGAGCGATCATATTTATATGAAGAATTCGGCAATCTTGAGGCTGATTACGGCAGTGTTGATAACCATTATTTGTATACCGGGCAAGAGTATGATGATGAGATTGTCGAGGTAGCGCTCTACAATCTCCGGGCGCGGTATTACGCGCCGGAGATCGGACGGCTCATCAGCGAGGATCTAATGTTGCCGGGACTTGCTGGTTTTCCTTTTGGCATCAATAAATATATCTATGTTATGAATAACCCACTGAATGCAACAGACCCAAGTGGGCATATCCCTCAGTCGGAATGCAAGACTACTATATTACATTTTTTCCGATATCACCAAACAAGAAGTTGGAACACATAGGGCGAGTGGGTGTTGAAATCGGCCGTACAGCTTCCATCCACCAACATCACACCTGGTGGCGCATTAGATTGTCATTTTGAAAATGAAAATATAAGTCACAGCCGAGGTATTGTTTCTTATGTCACCAGATGGGTAACTGTTTGCATTGATCCTTGTGGAGATTTAGCTCCTCAATCCTGGAGTGGTGAAGAAGAAAGACCAATAGGAAAATATATTAAACATTCTAAACCCTGGACAGGGTATTCTACATTCCGCCTTTCAGGATATTACGGACAATGGGGAGTAAAGGCATGTCAAGATAACAAATGGCGATGTCCGAAGTGGTAAAATGATTAATAAGATAAAATTTTTTTTATTGGTCATATTCCTAGTTTTAATTTCAGTGATACCAGCATTCATGATGATTAAATGGATGAGGATTATCGTAAATGATATATCCTTGTCTTTCTTTCCTACTTTATCAACACACTATACAAAGGTTTATTGTTTGAAATATAAACCTTCTGTTGATGGTTTTTGTGATACGATATTTTCTGGTGAAACATGGTTTATGGATGTTTATCATTTTCGAGAGAAATACTATGACTCGCAAGAATTTCCGAGTCCGATTATTAAATTACGGAATGGAACAGATACTTTATATGTTTTTTTTCTTACTCAAGATACGGTTTATGCAATCTTTGATACATTATTTCGACCTCATGGAGATCAGATATCAATTTTATTGTCTAAGTCAATTCTTGAGGAACTCCCATCAACTCTTCCCTCAATACTGACAACTTCGCATATGAAACTATTCTATAATGAAAGAAAAAAAATGCAGAATAAAGTGAATACAGAATTTTCTATATGGATTAATGCAAAGGATCACCTTTTGCTCTATCAAAATTTTTATGAGGATAGCTCAGGCAGAAAAACAGAATGGTGGTCATGGAATTCATGGA
>MEUM01000105.1:0-11089 GCA_001771735.1 Caldifarciminota bacterium RBG_13_43_14
CACCACGCACGGTCGCCGACCATCGTTCACTGCTGCCGAAGAACCAGTACGCGCCCGGCAACTTTATGAAAATTTTATCGAGCATTTAAAAACAAATGGTATTCCGGTTGAAACTGGCGTATTTGGTGAACGTATGCAAGTTAATCTGCAGAATCGGGGTCCAGTAACGATTATCATGGAGGATTAAATGGCATACAGCATGACCGGTATCGGATCAGCAAGCGGGATGATCAAAAAACCAAATGTAAAGTTTGAGGTGGCAATTAAATCTTATAATCACCGGTTCTTAGAAATTTCGATAAAATGCCCCAATTCGCTTGCTGCCCATGAAGAGGAAATAAGGTTTGAAGTGCAAAAAAGGGTTAGTCGCGGGCACATTATCGTTGTCATCACGCAAGACCGTGAACTCCTTCCGGCCAATATTGAAATTGATAGGCTGATGCTTGAGGCTTACCTGAATATCATGAAGGAATTGAAACGCAACAGGAAGATCACTGGTGAATTGAATATAAATACATTACTATCAATACCTGGGATAGTAAAATTCAGCCAAACATCTAGTAAGGAAACCGGAATATATACTCAGTTCAAACCGATCTTGGAAAGAGCACTTAGCTCCTTTCTTAAAATGAAATCAAAAGAGGGCAAGAATACTGTTCGGGAAATAAATAAATCCATAAAGATCATCGAAAAATCAGTGCAGCAGGTTGAGGTTCTGATCCCGAGCCGGAACGAAAATTACAAAACAAAATTGATCGAACTTGTAAGCCAGCATAAAGATGGGCTTGATCAGAATCGTTTTCACCAAGAATTATTCTATTTGACCGACCGGAGCGACATTACTGAAGAATGCAAACGGCTTATCAGTCATATAATATTGTTCAAAGAGGCGCTCGCTCAAGCGGATCATCCGGGGCGTCGAATCATTTTTTTGCTCCAGGAAATGCAGCGTGAGGCTAATACCCTTAGCGTCAAGGCAAATATGTTCGAGATCAGCCGTTTAGTAGTAAAGATCAAAGAAGAAATTGAAAAGATCAGAGAGCAATCCCAAAATATCGAATAAGGGGCGAGTAATCGTTATCTCGGGCCCATCCGGTGTCGGTAAAAGCACAATATGCAATATTATTTTGAAGAAAAGGAATGATTTATGGTTCTCGATCTCCACCACTTCAAGAGTGCAAAGAAAAGGAGAACAGCAAAACCGGGAATATATCTTCATTTCAAAGAGTTCGTTCCTCGAACAGATCAAGCAAAATAGATTCCTTGAGTATGCAGAAGTTCATGGAAACCTATATGGTACACCCCGTGAACCTCTCGAAAAAGTACTTGAAGGTGGTAAGAACGTTCTTCTGGATATTGATGTTCAGGGAGCTCAAAAGATCATGACCTTATTCTCCGCAGGTATTTTCATTTTTTTGATACCGCCGAAATTCGGCGACCTCAAAGAAAGACTGCAGAAAAGAAATACCGATAATACGGACGAGATCTCAAAGCGTCTAATCCAGGCACAGAAAGAAATGGAGTATATGAAAGACTATAAATATATAATTCAGAATATTAAAATTGCCGATACGGTAAGATCAATACTCGAAATCCTTAAAAATGAACTCGATCGAAACGCAGAGCTCTAGAAATCATAGCAATCTTTTTGCATCTCCGTAATCGAGGTCTCCGTAGTTTTTCGGAAACCTCTAAAAAAATGATTGACATTAAAGAAATTGTTTATATACTCCTGCCAACATGGGGCAGTAGCTCAGTTGGGAGAGCGTCTCGTTCGCAGCGAGAAGGCCGCCAGTTCGACTCTGGTCTGCTCCATAGGCCGATTAATAAGAGAGGAAAGGAAAATGTTTATACCTAAAAAATTATTTTTGACAAAAGGTGTTGGTAAGCATAAGGAAAAGCTTGCCAGTTTTGAGGCGGCATTAAGAGATGCGGGTATTGCTCCTTTTAATATCGTAAGGGTTTCAAGCATATTACCGCCCGGTGCGAAAATCCTGTCTAAGACCAAAGGGCTGCAATATCTTTCACCAGGTGAAATAATCTATGCGGTGCTGGCTGAATGCAGTACTAATGAACCCCATCGTCTGATCTCAGCGGCGGTTGGGGTTGCCATTCCATCGGATCGAAACCAATACGGGTATTTATCCGAGTATCATTCAAACGGTGAAACCGAAATTAAAACCAGAGACAAAGCTGAAGATCTGGCTGCGCAGATGTTAGCAACCACTTTAGGTGTGCCGTTCGATCCGGATACAAGTTATGACGAGCGTAAAGAGCTCTGGAAGATCTCCACTAAAATAGTACGAACAAGCAATATCTGTCAAACCGCGATCGGTGATAAATACGGATTATGGACGACGGTTCTCGCTACCGCAGTCCTTATACCTTAAACCCGTTTTGCATCTCGTGTTCTTATGATTTTATTACTATGGATAATATCATTTACTTTTCCCGGTTCAATATATTCCGGGGACCGTATATTTTATTATGATGCTCGCTCCATGGCTTCGGGGGGCGCATCGGTCGTTAACGCTAACGGAGTAAATCCAGCCGTATTTCCCGAAAACCGCTTCCGGGTCAATTTTATCTATAATCCGGTGTTTACCAGCGAAAAACGCGGATTAAGAGTATATGATAGTTATGGTAATAATATGGGTATCTCAACCATTGACGAAAATGTGACTTCAACCGATCAATATTGCGGTTCTTTGGCAATCATGCCATTAAATTCCTTCTATCTTGGCTGCCGTTTTGTTCCGGCATGGAACTTTTCCTATAATTATCGGCATGAATCACGCGATGATTTCTACCAACTGCAAAGTATTGAGGAGATCACCAATCAGGGAGCAATCGATGATCTTGAACCGATGATCGGTCTGGCGATTGGTAGAATATCGATCGGAGTCTCCTACATTATTCAATATGGGAATATTCACTACCGCTATAGTCTAATCACAAATAGTGGAGCCGATTCGATCATGGAATCCAGCACATCCTATCAAGGCTCAACCGGGCGTGCCGGTATTTATTTTAAAAGTAAAATCGGTCTTGATCTTGGTTATGTGTATACTTACCGGTCATCACTGTCGGCTAATAATTCAGGAGCCGATCTTAACTATCCAACAACCCAGGTTATTGGATTTGCCTATCAACCGGCAAATCGTCTTCCGACAAGGCTGGCAGTCGAATTAGCCTATGAAAAATGGGTACAACCATTGTTCGTTTACAAGCTTGGTATCGAGCATCATGTCACCGAGCAGCAGGCCTTGAGATATGGATTCTGCCTTTTGCCGGATTATAATGAAAAGTCGATCTGGACAACTGTCTTTTGCATTGGTTACGGTATGAAAAGGGATCGTTTTATGGTCGACATCGCCTACAGTTATGCAAAGCGTGATTATTCAAGTTATAGTCTTAATCTCGCACTTCCGGAGAACTTATATTTCAGCGAATCCACTAATAATATTATTCTCTCCGTCAGCTATTATTTTTAACAACAATTGATCGTCCTGTTATTTTTTCTTTTACTGGATCCTGGATATGATCATTTGTATGTAGTCCACACAAATGACATTGAAGGTGGTCTATCACCAAGCCAAGCATGGTGGATGAACCCATATTATCCACCGCCCCTGGGTAATGCTGCTGCGGCAGCAACGGTGATCAAGGAATTGCGGGCTGAAGCCGACAGTCTTGGCTATGGATTTCTCTTGTTTGACAGCGGTGATATGTTCATGGGTTCACCAATCGGCGAATTTTCCAAAGGTATCGCAGTTGCTGATTACTTCAATTTTTGCGGATATGATGTTCTATCCCCCGGGAATCACGACTATGATCTGGGCGTTGATGTATTCAAAGATTTCGCGCAGCATGTAAAGGCGAGGGTTGTATGCAGTAATATTGTAAATGCAGATAACGATGAGACGGTCGATTACCTGAGACCATATGAAATTATAGAATCAAACGGTATCAGGATCGGTATAATCGGCTTGCTCACCGAATATATGCCCGGCATGACCACACCCGAAAAATTCAAAGGACATAAAGTACTTGAAGAGATCGTCAGCGCCAGGGAATATATCGATACACTTCAGAATCATAATATTGATTTGATCTTTGCCCTTACCGGAATCGGATTAAAACATGATAAGCGTCTTGCCGAAAACGTTCCGGGCATAGATGTAATAATTGGATCGCATAGCTCTACCGCTCTCGAAACTCCATATGAGGATTCGATCAATCATACAATTATTGTTCAATCGTACAGCCATTTAACCAGCATTGGATTTATCGATCTATGGATCGATCGTGATACGCGACGAATAGCCGGGTATCGCGGTAAATTAATCGATCTCTTATCTGATGAAATTGAAAATGATCCGGCAATGGTTGATCTTGTACGGAAATGGGAGGAAATGACCCAAAAAGGTTTTGATGAGATCATCGGCTATAGTGACCATGAATTGACCAGGGCAGGTTTTGAAGAATCAATGATCGGCAATCTTATTACCGATGCGATGCGTGAATTTTTTAATGTTGATATCGCAATCCATAATTCGGGTGGCATACGGGCAAATCTGCCAAAAGGTAATATTACGTATCGCGATTGCTACAACATCGATGCACTCTCAAATACCGCCGTAACAATGGAAGTTACCGGTTCTTTACTAAAGAATATTATTGAAGTTGGTATTAATGGACATCATGCAATATTTCAGGTTTCCGGTATAAAATATGTATATAATTCCTCGCACCCGTCTGGCAAAAGACTAATTCGGATATGGTTACCAGATAATCAACTTGTTGAAAATGAAAAAGTCTACACAATTGCTACAAATTCGTATCTTGCCGCCGGAGGGGGAGACTACGTTGTTTTCAAACGAGGTGATAATATCCAGGATACTTTTCATTATTTGAGGAATATTATCGCCGAATATATCAAGGTGCACTCGCCCATAAAAGGTTCTGTAGAAAACCGCATCATCGATCAGGCATCTAATCACTGATGATGCTATTTCTTTTAGTGCCGATCATCTGGTCGGTCAATGCTAAAATAGCGACGTATAATATTTTAAATTTTCCCGAAGCAATGGGTTCGGAACGGGTTGATGATTTGCGAACGGTTTTCGCCTACCTGGATCCGGGCATTCTGGTAATACAGGAAATGCAAAGTCAGCTCGGAGTGGATCTGTTTCTTGATTCGATCGCCAATATATCGGGTCCGGATTATGCGGCTACTCCATTTAATGATGGCCCGGATACTGATAATTCGGTCGTATACCGAACAAATACCGTAGAATTGGTCGATGCTGCTTACTTGCCGGCCGTGAATCGCAATATAGCCCGATATAAATTCCGGTTTATTGATGGGAACAGAGAATTCTTCATTTACTCGATACACTTCAAGGCTTCATCCGGTTCAACGAATGAACAGATCCGATTGGAAGAGGCAGCTGTGCTTCGCAGCCACCTCGCCAATCACTCGTCAAAGGATGAATATTTAGTTATGGGTGATTTTAATATTTATACTTATGATGAGCCAGCTTATCATGCTTTAACCAATGCACCAGCCAATAACAGCCGTCTTTATGAAGTGATCGGCGCGGCCGGGAACTGGCATGAGAATGAACAGTATTCGATCGTGCATACGCAGTCGACCCGATTATATGCACTGCCTGATGGCGGTGCCAGCGGCGGCATTGATGACCGTTTTGATATGATACTTGCTGCCCAGACCATGATCGACGAAACCGGCTTGTATGTCGTGACCGGTTCATATAATGTATTTGGCAATGATAGTTATCACTTTGATCGGGCGATCAACTACGGATACAATCAGGCAGTACCTCAGCAAGTTGCTAATGCGCTTTATAACGCTTCAGATCATCTGCCGGTATCCATTACTATCTCCGATGGCGAGATCCAGGATAAGAAATCCAAGGTCATAAGCATTTTACCCAATCCGATGCAGGAGGATGCCCAGCTGAAATTTTCCTGGCAGGACGATTTCGTAAAGGCGCGGGTTGTGATAACCAATGTTCTTGGCCAGCGAATTGCTACGATCGAAACAACTGACCCGAACGGAATATCGCTGCATAGAAGCAATATTCCAGTTGGGATATATTTCGTGCATGTTATGCTGGAAACACGCTTTAACAAGATCTGGGATCACTGTAAACTGGCAGTGATCGATTAAACAATGAATACCCTGATATTCTTATGTATTCAAACATATTATTTCTTGAATTTAACTCCGGGTGTAACTGCTCTGAGCTCAGGCGGTATGTCGGCAGTAACATCTGAGGGGCTTTCCGCATTCCATAATCCAGCAGCAATCGATAAATTCATGGTAAATTTTACGATTGGTCGATGGTTATATGCGACCAATCTGATCGTGACCGGGATCGACTACAAGAACAATTGCTTTGGTATTCTCTATAACGACTATGGATCGATACCGGGGTGCGATCGTTTCGGTAGTGAGACATCGGTATTCCGTCCCGGTGATTTCATATTGATCGTGGGACGGGACCTGGGGCCATGCGGTATATCGGTAAAAGCTTTTCAGGAAGTGATTGCGGATTTCAAGATATACGGTCTGGCGCTTGGCATAAGTGCCTATGTGCAGACCGGGCGTTTTGCGATCGGTGCAAAATTGGATAATCTCGGTCGGGACATTGCCAATAACTATGCTTTGCAGCTCAATTCCTCAGCCGGTGTAAAGTATCGTGTTATCAAAAATGTTCTGGAAGCGAACATCAGCGGTACTATCCCTGAAAATTCATTCATGCTTGGGTTTTCATACAATTATTCGATTGTGACCACGAATTTTGGATTTAGATATCAGCTTGCCAAAGATTTGATATTAAACAGTCGAAATAAATGGTCAAGCGAAGATCTCGACCTGACGGCCGGATTGATAGTCAATGTGGATAAATACCGTATTGGTTATTCATTATTGCTTGATCAATACTCTTCGGCACATCAATTCTCGATCGTTATAACACCGTGAGAAGACCGTAGCGCGTTTTCCCTCTTTATTAAAGAGGGATTAAGGGAGATTATTAACAATCTGAATGAATTTGACGAAACTTCGTAGTGGCAGAGCTTGCTCTGCAAAGTTGTCCTGCATCCTGAATCTTGTATCCTGTATCATGCATTTGGCATCAATTCCTTGTATCAGAACTGGAAATGTGTAAAATAATGCCCATGGATCGGCACATGAGCAAAAAGATCGGCATTGCAGTCGTGGTCGGCGCCAGCATTATGTGGTCGCTTGAATCAATATTTGCAAAACTATCCTATCAGGTTGTCAGTGTTGGTAATGCTTTTGCAGCACGTACAATATTCAGCCTGGTGATAATTGGCGCCTATGTGCTGCTAACCAATCATCCAAAGCGTATATTGGTTGATAGAAAAGTACTGCCGTGGCTTGTATATGTATCACTTGCCGCTACCCTTTTTGCCGATTTATTGTATATATATGCCCTTTCCCGGGTAGCGGTTATAAACGCGGTACTTATTGGGCACATGCAACCGGTATTTATCGTTGTGATCGGATACATCTTGCACCGCGAAGACCGCATAAGCCGTAACGATTATATTGGTATCGCATTTATGATCATTTCCGGGCTATTGGTCACATCGGGTAATCTGAACAACTTGTTCCGCTTCAAACTGGGCAGTACCGGTGATCTTCTTGTACTTTTAGCTACTATTGCCTGGGCAACCACAGCGATCATAGCGCGCAAATATCTCAAGGCAATACCGCCTTCGATCATTGCTTTTTACCGATTTTTCTTTGCCGGCATCGTTTTTATCGGATATCGACTGTTATTTTATAATATTAAAATCATCAGCATTTACCAGATTTTACTGGGATTGGTTATCGGACTCGGCACAATAATGTATTATGAGGGCATACGTAAATTGAAGGCGGCTCAGGTCGCCGCGATCGAACTGTCGACTCCTTTTTTTGCTACTGTTCTCGGTTTTGTCGTTCTTAAAGAAATGATCACGCTTCAACAGGCATTTGGGATATTGTTGTTATTCGCCGGGATGTATTATCTGGCTACAAAGGAAATATAATCTTAATCGACCAAAACTTCCAGAAATTTATCTACAAGTAAGCCGTCAAGCTGACTATCCTTGATACCTTCAAGCTCTTTAATTGCTTGTTTCTTCGATTTCGCTTTGCGATACGGCCTCTCGGACAGCATGGCATCATAGGCGTCAGCGACCGCAACGATCCGGGCAAGTAATGGTATTTCCTCGTGCTTCAAACCATTGGGATAACCGTTTCCGTCGACACGTTCATGATGGGCATAAATTATCTCCAGTATTTCATGGAAATCGCTCACCGTCGACAGGATCTGACGGCCAAGTACTGGATGGCTTTGTATATAAGTGCGTTCTCTTGAGTTAAGCGGTGCTTTTTTATTCAATATCGCCTCAGGGATCCCGATCTTTCCGATATCATGTAACAAACAAGCATGTTTTAAAAGTTCGATCTCTTTTTCCGATAAATTCAAAGCCCTTGAGATCTGGACCGCGTAATCCATTACCCGTAAAGAATGGCCGGCAGTGTATTGATCCTTGGTTTCGATCGTCTTGGCGATCAATTGTATAAGTTCAACAAAGCTCTTATTCGATTTTGCGATCAGCTCGGATACGAGGGTTTCGTATTTTGTTAAGGCGGTCAGTACCCACGAATACTGTGATAAGAATGTCCACAGATAAGATAATGAAAAAACAACCGTGCCGAAAACAAAAGCATGATTGAAATACGGCAGCAATGGTCGGCCACGGGAAACAGAGACAAAATCATAAATACCGGTTATTATTATAAAACCAAGCCCGATATATACCGGTCGATAGTTCATGCTTTTAAAAAGTTCGTTGACCGGTGTAATGATCAATGAAATAAAGAAATAGAAACTGATCGAGAAAAATACTATCATAAAAAATGAATAGAGAATACCGCTTGTCGGCCGCAGGTAATTACCGTATTGGTAAAGAGGCAGCGTAAGTACTTTATTAGTGAAGAAGGTTATTATCCAGAAAAGAAGAGTGATAACTGTAAGCGCGGTATGAGCAATGCGATTGACTTTTCGTCCGGTGAGCGAACTGATAAAAGGCATGAATGCATTCATATAACCAAATATACCAACATACATAATTTTTGTCCAGAATAGCGGATTGTGATCAGTGATTAGTTGAATACAACCCAGGAGTGATACCGAACTGAATAAGAATGGGGTAGCTGCATATAAAAACTGTTTGTTCTTAGGATCTTGCAGGTAAAGTATGATAAAGGATACAAAAATAACAGTTGTGAGGGTAAGCAAAGAATGAATTATGATCAATGGCATCGGCGTGATATTGTATTGTTATTTGCAATCGTGTCAATAGTGAAGCTTAAATGAGAAGGGGAGATGCTGAGAATTTTCTGCAACATCTCCCCAGAATCAAGCGTTGTATCGTTAACGCGTGACTATGATCTTGTGGGTGGATTGATCGCTTCCCGCCTTAACCATTACAAAATAGATGCCGTCGGCAACACGACTGCCTTGATCGTCTTTGAGGTTCCATTCAATGTTTTTCTTACCCGATCGATCGCTGCTTCGATATAGTGTTCGGATCGAACGTCCGATTGCATCGTAAATACTCACTAATATATTATCATCGCGATTAAGTGTGAACGACAGCATGACACGATCAGTTGCCGGGTTAGGCTGGGCGACCAAATTAATAGAATTAATCGCCTGGTTATCGTTTTCATCAATACCTACTGTGGGTGTATGGAATCCTCTGACCTTGACTATCATATTCGTGGTTGACGCACCCTGCGGTATTGTAATCCAGTAATTACCATCGCGCGGATCGTATTCAATGCCGCGTATATTCCAGCCAGCCGCAACCTTAAAACGGTTACCGGTTACAACCGGTGGTATACCTTGATATTCAATAACTCCGGCACTATCAAGGGCGGTGCCGCCGGAATTAAACCAGGTATGTACCTGAACGATACGGTTATAATCTGTGTCATATGCGAGACAGCGGTTATTATAATATCCTTGAACTGGGCTATTATACTGAACTCCGGTGCCAAATGTATCGGCATAATATATGTATTGAACTGCACCAAGTGCGGTTCTGCGATCAGCACACCATAAACGATAATTATTGTAGGTGATACCGACCGGATAATCGTTTGCTGGATTGGCAAACTGTCGGTTAATGGTCCCGGTTTTGGTGATTTTCCAGATCTGCTTTAAATAGTAACTAGTTACCCATAATTTGTCATCATAGGATGAATAGCTGATATCCGTACAGTTCGTATCTGGGGCTGATATCGATCCAAAGCTCGTGACCATGCTATCTGAAGAATAAACACCGATCGCCCGGCTGTAAGCATCGAGTACATAGATACGATTTCCAACACGGTCATAAGCAAGACCGTACATGAATCCCGTGCTGGGAAAACCGGGAAGAAGTTTAGGTCCCCATATAATAGTGCCCGGAGCGATCCCGATCATCAAGGAAAAAGGCCTTGTCCAGGTCGATTCAGCGGATATTAGAATAAGACTGAAATCAGCGGTGAGGCCATTTGGTGCCGAGCTGCTTATCTGAACATCATACGGGTCGGAATTATTGTTAGCACCAGCACCAGCTGCTATATTACCATAAGTATAAAGCGAATCAGTGATCGTTACATAGGGAGAGCTAGTTCGAAGCCGTCCCTGTACATTAGTGGCAGTTTGATTGCCGGCATTTGTAATATAAGTTACAATCCCGGCGTTCTCACCCGGGTCAAGCTGGCCATTGCCATTATTGTCATTAACAACATTGACACTATTTAAAACCAGGAATGGTTGATTGCCAAGTAAATCGAGCGTAACGTCATCGGCGAAGACCTTCGCCAGTTCTAACGCACCTCAGCACGTATGAGCAGTAGTATCGAACAAGGCAATACTTATTTTACTTACATTGGTAGGATTAACTCCAGGCAGAAAGCTTGATAATTCATTGGCGATGTTCAGAGAATGATTATGCCATAAGGAATCGGATACGGTGATCAAATGCCGCG
>MEUM01000105.1:11124-12141 GCA_001771735.1 Caldifarciminota bacterium RBG_13_43_14
TGAGCTTCATAATTAGGATCCGGATCGTAATTGGTCGCTCGATCCATAATGATACTAAAGCCACTGCTGTCCATTAACCAGCCTGTGGTCAATGGTTGCTCAAAATCGCCGTTCAGTATAAGGTTTGACCAACCAACTGTCACGACGACAAAAAGCATTGATAATAGAATTTTTTTCATTACTCCTCTCCTCTTAAATGATTATTCGTCAAACTGCGTGTTGTTGCGGTGTTATCCACCTCCTTGCTATTATTTATACATTTTAATTTATTCATATATATATTTGTTTTATTAAATAAATATACTCTACTATTACTCTAATGTCAAGAGGCAGTTTACCTGGCCGGGGGTAACTGTTTCTTACACAATTTTTTGGTTATTACTACACGCAGTTTATTGCGTATACTCCGGTCAATCTTTCAAAAGGTACTTCAACGCATGGATCTTAATGTAAATTACAATGCAGGTTTGACAGTAATAGAAGACAATACAACTAATTGCATTAATCGTGTTGCTGTTTTGCTTGATATTATGGGGGTTAACGATGATTACATGAAGTGTTTTCTTGTGTTTATAACTATCCCATTACATGTGTAACCAGGACCGGCGGGGCAGGCGGGACGACAACGCTTGTAGTGGCAGAGTTTACTCTGCGAAATAGCCGTGGGGCGAAGCGCAACAAAAAAGAAAAGGTGATAAGGAGAAAAGGAGCATGGGTGAAAAGACAGCAAAAAGTAAGCACTAAGCAATAGACAGTACAAACAGCATGAACTAAGAACTAGGAACTATAACCTGCAAAGAACCGTAGCCGTAACAAATGATCTAATAACTCGATAACGGCATGTGTTCATTATATTTAATCAAGTTTACATAATATCTATTATCAGACATTGATAAAACAGTAACGATTGACCGGCGTCTGTTCATCGGTCATCCTCTCCGGCTTGACCGGACGACCCAAACGCGAACCGCGCAATGCGTAGCGCGATACTCGATTGATGTGGGAGAGCCATCTTGG
>MEUM01000105.1:12176-12569 GCA_001771735.1 Caldifarciminota bacterium RBG_13_43_14
ACGTACACTTTTATCTCTCTGTTTGGCTGGAGTAAATTTTGCTTGCCTTGCCGCAGTTATAGCCGCCTGGTCAAGCATTTGATTGCCGCTTGATTTCAAAATATTTACATCCATTATGCTGCCGTCAATATCAACAAGCATTTTAACGTAGGTTATGCCTTCAATTCCGGCTTTCCTTGCCAGCTCTGGATATACCAGCACCGGATTGTTCGTGGCAACCGGTTTGACTTCTAGTTTGTAATAAGCCACAATTTCTATTTCCGGACCAGTCGGTGTTGTTCGGATCAGGTTTTCCGTGAATTCCGTGGTGCCAATGGTCTCTACCACCTGCTCTTCAGTTTCCTTTTCAGCCTCGACCGCGACCACAGGCCTATCTTCGGGCGGCGGTTCTGC
>MEUM01000105.1:12593-13002 GCA_001771735.1 Caldifarciminota bacterium RBG_13_43_14
GTTAGGATCGATCGATTCGTATTCTCTGTTGGTCTGATAAGGTTCCGGGGCAGTATATCGCACGAGTGTGAAGAGCGCTATACATATGACAATGCTTGAGATCATGGAGACACGCAGGTATATGCCATATGTCTGCTTATGGTCTTTCATATGACCTCCCTCTATTTATAGATACTATTGTGGAGGCTTTTTATTCCGCTTATGCTTTGTTGCAATGAATTATTCCGGCCATCCCCCGAATGCTGCCTTATACAAATGCTGTGGCACTCGCCAAATTGTGCTGCATTTTTCATTAATGCAATAGAAATCCATGTATTCAAACTCGGACGCCTTCTCCCCGGGACTTCTTTTGCCACCCGGCGACAACGCACGTTCAATATAGTTACCGCAGGCAGGACATTTAGATTGT
>MEUM01000106.1:0-10033 GCA_001771735.1 Caldifarciminota bacterium RBG_13_43_14
GGATCAGCGTGGTTCGGTCTTGATTAATATTAATCCGGCCGATTTTGAATGCTTCGTTATGTGAGAATATCTTTCCAATATTCATTTTTATTTCTTCATTGTTCAACAACGGGAGAGCTTCATAAATATTCTTGTTGATCTCCCGGTCTTTCAGGCGGGAAAACATCTTTACGTAATTATTACAGTAAGTTATTGCCAGTTTATTGTCAATCGCGATCAGTCCGCTGGAAATGCTGTTTATTATATTTTTTATGAATTCTTCGGAAACACGTATTCGATTACCAAGGCCTTCGCAATCAACCAGTCTCCTTCTCAATTCCATGTTGATTGTGTTGATTGTATCCTTCTTTTGACTAACTTCATCGAGAGCGGTCCGGAGCGTGCCGGTTAATTTTTTAAGCAGATACGTTGTTCGCCGCGAAAAAACAAAGGAAGACAGGATCAGAAAACATCCGAAGATAATGAAAATAAGGAACATTATGTTCTTCAATTTCGTAAGCGGAGCCAGGGCTTCCTTTACGTCCATTTCGGAAACAAAATAGCCATGCAGGGGACCGAATTTCTTGTACGCACAAATCACTTTTTTACCGCGATAATCGCGATGGATTTTGACCCCGCCCTCACCGGTGTGAGGGTTGGAGTCGCCGCGGCAATATCCTTTTTCTCCCAGGATATTGCCGCCAAGGCGCGATGATGACAAAAAAACGCCCTGCTGATCAACGATAAATACCTCGCTTGTTTCTCCTATCCGAAGATCGAGTATTAATTCATAGAAAGTACGCAGGCAAATTGAGGCAAGAATTATGCCGATGATTTTGTTGTCGTAATCGAATAACGGGGAGGATATCACCATCGCATTTGATTCTAGGACATCGGAATAAAAAATACCGCTGTTGTAGTAATTCCCGTTCATGGATTGTTTGAAATATTCTCGTGTTTTGATATTTGCCTGGATATTGTTAGTTGAGAAGATAATGTCGCCCCGTGGGTTTGCCACCGCGATAAAGTCGAAGCATTGTTTCTCGGCGACCAATCGTTTAAAAAGCAGCATTTTCGAGGAGATTTGATTGATACTGGTAACATCTAATTTGGAAATCGATAGTAGATCAGCTCTTCGTTCATTTAAGTAATTTTCGATTGATTTTGCGTTGACTTCGACCGAATATACAAGGCCATTCTTCACTTGTTTGATAAAATGAGTCGAAATTTCAAAATCAACTATGTAGAATAGAATGATGAGCGGAAACAGGAACAATAGCAGGGTTGTCAGGATGTTCATGAACCAGAGACCCTTGTAATAATCCTTGGTCAGTGGATTCTCGCATTCACGGCAGATCTTTGTGCCTTTCGTATTTTCAGCACCGCACTTCTCGCATATTATTATGTCTGATAATTTTTGAGGAGTTTTCATTTTTCTTTTTTCAGTAGTTCCTTCTTGGCATTGGCGTTTTCTAAGTACCGCTTTACGTCTTTATATGTCGGGGAGATCTTTACGACAATATTCCACTCGTTGATAGCTTCATCGAGCAGGTTGTTGATATAGTATTCAATGCCTTTGAGATAATGTTGTTCGCAGGATAGCCTTTCGTTTGGGGTAAGTTGCGCCGTTGTCCCGATTTTTTTCGCTAGGGGTTTTTTCGTACTGGTAGGTTTCTGAACAAATACTTCGAGCGTTTCCTGGAAAACGATAATCTTCTCTCGGACCGGCGGTTCCAGGAAAATGCTTACCATCAAATTGACCTCAAAACTATCGCTCAACAAAAAGCCGAGTTTAAATTGATAATAGGTTAAACCTATTGTGAAGGCAGGATTATGAAAATTATAGCCGCCAAATGCACTGATCTCAAGATCGCTGAAGCAGTAGAGATAACCAATACCAATGTTCAAACTTGTATTGTGTTCTTCACCGCCGTTTTCGATCTCACACATAATATTGATCCGATTTTTCTTATAGGTTGCACCCGCCCGTAAAAGTCGTTCGTCGTGCAATATATCCCGATAGCTGATACCGAATAGTAGTCCATAATTAAACCATAGCCCGAGATCAGTGAGAAAATGGCTTTGCTGGTAGACCTGCGCAGTACCCAGATTCACACCCATGGCGAGAGGAAAGGGAAATCGGTAACTGATTCCAGCCCAGCTTTGACTATAATAATTATCCCGATAAGTTGCAAAAGAAATACCGGCATTTTTAATTTGAGCTCCAGCGCTTAAATAGTCGAAGATAAAGTTCTCATTAGCCGTGATATGAGCCTCATAGGTGCCACTATAAGAAGAAAAGGCTGGATTGGACAAGCCACTTTCAAAAAGCGGCTGAGACGCGGTGTGAAAAATATGCGTAAAAAATAAAAGAATTATCAAGTTCTTAAATCGTTGATTAAGTGAAAAAGCGTGCGAACGCCAAATCCGGTCGCACCCTTACTCAAGTACAGACTATCCGAATCTCTAGATTCTTTACCAGCGATATCGATATGAAGCCATTTTGCTTTGTTCACAAAATGTTGGAGAAAAGCGCCAGCCGTGATCGCGCCGGCTTTCCGACCTCCGGCATTTTTTAGATCAGCGATTTCACTTTTTATTTGATCATTATATTCAGGAAAAAGCGGTAAAGGCCAGTAATGTTCGCCACATTTTTCACCGAGCTTTTTGGTTTTTTCAATAAGATCATCACTATTGCTCATTAGCGCGGCGGTTACATCGCCAAGGGCAATAACACTCGCACCGGTTAAGGTGGAAATATCGATTATTGTTTTTGCACCAGATTGTTCAGCAAAACAGATCGCATCAGCTATGGTCATACGACCTTCGGCATCGGTCGATATTATTTCAATAGATTTTCCATTCATCGCCCGGACAATATCACCAGGTCGGCTCGCGGTGCCCGAAGGTAAATTCTCCACGGCCGGGATGATAGCAAGTAAATTGACTGGACTGTCTAAAAGGGCCAGCGCCAGGGTCGTACCCAGCACGGCAGCGCCGCCAGCCATGTCCCCTTTCATTGCACCCATGCCTTCTGATGATTTTAGCGATATTCCACCCGAATCAAAGGTGACTGTTTTACCGATCAAACCAACCAGATGTTTTTGTGACCCTTGATATCGCAGGGTAATGAACGCCGGATCATTATTGCTGCCCTGGGCAACCGATAATAATGCTCCCATTTTTGCTTTCGCCATTTGATTCTTGCCCATTACTTTTATTTTGACCTTATCTTCCAGTTTCATGCTTTTTAAAAGAGTTCTTACCCGTTTTTCCAAAATTAGCGGGGTAAGATTATTGGCCGGTTCATTGACCAGGTCGCGGGCAATGTTCTGGCATCGACCGAGTATAATCCCGGTCTCTAAACCTTTCTTTAATATTTTTTCTTTTTTTGGGTCTGATTCTAAAATAAAAAACTCTTTGATTTTCTTATCCTTGCCAATCTTATACTGTGTGAATTCATACAGAGCAAGTATTGTGCCTTCAATCAGGGCTTGAACTGCCATGGCCGGTTCTATTCCACCAATACCAGCACCGTGCACAATTGAGCCGACCTTTTTTGCAGCGCTACGTTCAGCTACACGGGCAGCAGTGCCGGCCGCTTTCCGGATTTCATCAAGACCAAACTTTTCCTTTGGCCCAAGTCCGATGATCAGGATCTTAGCCGGGCATGATGATATGGGGTTATGGATAAGACTGTATTCACCCAGCTTGCCGGTAAGCTCACCATTTGAAATTAATTTACTGATCATGCCTTTTAAGAATTTATCGACCGTTCCGGTCGCACCGCCAGCTACTTTTACCTTTTCGAAGAGGTTTACGATAATAAGATCACCATTAAAATCAATAATTGATTGAGTTTTATAGCCTATTTTCATGGCTTAAGTATATTTAGAAATTGCGAAAGGTCAAGACAGTAAACAAACATCAGTCATCTGTTATCAGTCTGATTGACTTTCACAGCGCAATTACTATAATTATTTCATGAATCTAAAACAATTATCAAGGCGTGCAGAAGAAATGCCTTATTCGCCAATACGTAAACTTGCCAGTTATGCGGATGAGGCAAAAAAACGGGGTGTACATGTTTTTCATTTGAATATAGGGCAACCGGATATTGAGACTCCGGTTGAGATCTTCAAGGCGATCAGCGATTATCATATAAAAGTCCTTGAATATGGTCCGTCAGGAGGACTATTGGACCTGCGGGTTGCGGTCGTTGACTATCACCGGCAACTGGGGTTCAATCTTGATCTTGATAATGTTTGGATAACAACTGGCGGAAGTGAGGCGATTGTTTTTGCGATGATGACCGTTTGCGATCCCGGTGATGAAGTGATTGTTTTTGAACCTTTTTACACGAACTATAATGGTTTTGCGGTTATGTCCAATATCAGACTGGTGCCGATTACAACCAACGTTGAAAGCGGGTTTCATTTGCCGCCGAGATCCGATATCGAGGCAAAGATTTGCTCCAGGACCAAGGCGATATTGATCAATACACCGAATAATCCGACCGGCACTGTTCTTACCGAAGAAGAAATGTTTGTAATTTATAATATCTGCAAGGAACATGGTCTTTTTCTATTATCCGATGAAGTTTATCGTGAATTTGTTTATGATGGCAAACAACATGTCAGCGCGCTTTCTCTTCCAGAAATCGAGGATCATGTAATTGTTATCGATTCGATCTCTAAACGTTTTTCTGCATGTGGAGCCAGGGTCGGTTCCTTGATCAGCCGTAATAAAACGATAATGGACCGGGTCTTGAAATTCGGTCAGGCGCGTTTATGTCCACCTACTCTTGAACAGGTTGGTGCGATCGCCGCTTATAAAAATATCGATAAATATATCAAACCGATGATCACTGAATATCAAAGCAGACGAAATACACTTTTCCAAGAGCTGGCGTCGATTAAAGGTGTTTATGGACGTCGTCCCGAGGGCGCTTTTTACACCGTATTGCGTCTGCCAGTAAAAAACGCAGATCACTTTTGCCGGTGGCTTCTTACTGATTTCACCCATGATAATAATACAGTTATGCTCGCACCGGCAAATGGATTCTATTCAACCCCCGGATTGGGCGAGCAAGAAGTACGGATTGCTTACGTACTCAAGGAATCTGATTTAAAACAAGCCGTTACCGTACTGCAGGCCGCGCTTTCACAATATCATAACTGATCTGATCGCTGGTAATCAATGAATATTGTCGTGGTTCTGCAGCGTCTGGGTATAATTGCCTCAACTTTGGCACCCCGTAAATTTGCCGATACGATCGCGCGTATTATCGGGCTTGCATTCTACTTTTTATCACCAAAGAGCCGTTCTTATATTCTCGACAACTTGTATCACATCCTCAGAAATGACCCCCGTTACGATCGTAGAAAAGAGATCACAAAGCTTACGTTTATCAATTTTGCCCTGAGTATGGTTGATTTTTTTCGTCTGTCATATTTATCAAGGGATGATTTTGAAGTCCATTGCCAGGGTTTAGAACACATCGATGGGGCGTTGGCATTGCATCGGGGTTGTGTTTTGATAAGTCTACATATTGGCAACTGGGATTATGGCGGTGCTTATCTGGCATCACGTGGTGTTCCGATAATGGCCTTGGTGCAGGAAACTGATCCGACAATGTTTTTATTATACACCAAACATCGTGAACGGACTGGAATGAAGACTTATCCTGTGTCCAAGGCGCCTTATGCATTTATAGAAACCATAAAAAAAAATAAAGTTCTGGCGCTACTGGCTGACCGTAATGTTTATGGACCCGGTAAAATGGTTGAATTTTTGAACGGTGTTCGTCGTATCCCGCGTGGGCTTTCCGATATAATCGTAAAGCATAACATACCGGTTGTTCTTTGCTATGTGATCATGCAAAAACATGGAAAAAGATATGGGTTATTTATACAGCCCGTATCCTATGATCGACTTGACGCTGAATCCCTGGAAAAAAAGATAATTAAGGTGTTTGAAAAAATAATCAGACAATATCCAGATCAGTGGTTTGTTTTCCATCCTGAATGGATCGAGGATGAGGGGATACATGAAAAAACAAAAGCATTTGCCGAGAATTATAATTAAAGTTACTGGTAAACAGATACCTCAATATCAGAGCGCTCTTGCGGCTGGCTGTGATCTATACGCGGATATAAAAAAGCCGATTACAATTAAGCCCGGTACGTTTTGCTGTGTCCCGGCCGGTATCGCGATCGAAATACCACCCGGCTATGAGGCTCAGGTACGTCCTAGAAGCGGTCTGGCATTCAAAAATGGTATTGGTGTTTTGAATTCACCCGGCACGATCGATGCCGATTATCGGGGAGAGATTAAGGTTATTCTTTTTAACTTTAGTCGCGATGATTTTGCGATAAAGCCAGGTGATCGTATTGCCCAGCTCATATTCAGTCCTATTGTTCGGGCTCATTTTATAAAGGTAGAGCGGCTTGGCGCAACCGAACGAGGTCAGGGTGGTTTTGGGCATACCGGGATGAAAGAGACGCCTCACGCAAAACGCTCAACGCCTCACGCGAAAAAATGAAGATATTATTGGTTTCGGATATATTTTATCCGCATGTCGGTGGTGTTAGCGAACACATGTTCAATCTGTGGAAATGTTTAAAGTCTAAAAGTAATGATATTAAGGTTCTGGCACCATCGTTTGGCATAAACAAACCTTATGACGATCCTGATTTTGTGCGCATCGGACGAGCTTTCAAGTTTCCCATCAATAAATCAATATCCGTGATCGCAATTGGAATATCCATATCCCGGCAGGTCAGGGAATTCCTTGATCAGCAGAATTTCGATATAATTCATATCCATGGTCCTCTTTCACCAGTGCTGCAATACTATGCATTAAAGTACTCCCGTACTACTAATATCATTACCTATCATTGTGCCCATGAATCGAGTTTGGGTTATCTGCTGGCTGAGCCGATCCTTGAACAGTATGATCGTAAGCTGCATGGTCGGATCGCAGTTTCTTCGGTAGCAAGGGATTCGGTCGCACGTTATTTCCATGGGGAATATACAATAATCCCCAATGGGATCGACACAAAACGCTTTAATCCGGACAACCCACCGCTTCCCGATCTGAACAGTGGAGGTCCTCGTATACTGTTCCTCGGACGTTTTGAACCGCGTAAGGGTTTGAAGTATCTTCTCCGGGCTTTTTCAAGAGTGGTCGAGGAATTCCCTGATGCCAAGCTTATAATCGCCGGCCAGGGCATACTTGGTAAACACTATCGTATTTATATCAATGACCGATTAAAGAACAATATCATTATCAAGGACAATATTGCAAATCAGCTTTTGCCGCGATTATATGCTTCATGTGATATATTCTGCTCGCCCGCGACTGGAGCTGAAAGTTTCGGCATTGTACTTTTGGAGGCCATGGCATCGGGTAAACCGATCGTTGCTACTGATATTTCTGGTTATCGCCAGGTTATGACCCAAGGTAAAGAGGGATATTTTTGCCTGCCGGGTAATTATAAATCACTTGCTGAAAGGATAATTGCCATGCTGTCGGATCGGGAACGGCAAAAAGAAATGGGAGCAAATGGCAGAAAAAAGGCTCTTAATTTTGATTGGGATATTATTTCGAACAAAGTGATCGAATATTATCAAAATATAATGTCAAAGCGTAATAATGTATGTGGCGTCTGATCAAGAACAAGAATTTTTTCATATTTCTCAGTGCTCAAACGATCAGCCAATTTGCTGATAAATTGACCTATATCGCTTTGATCGGTTTGATCGGATTATATCCAGAAAACCAAACTTCCCTGTTATTATCCCTGCTCGCTCTTTTTATTACTTTACCGGTATTGGTCTTTGGTCCGATCGTAGGGGTTCTGGTCGATCGCTGGAATAAAAGGACAGTGATGCTTTTTTGTGAAGCACTGCGAATGCTTTGTGCCCTGACCATACCTTTTCTCTTCATTTATACCGGGAGCATTTTTTTAGTATTTGTGCTGGTGTTTGTTATGTTCCTGCTCAATCTTTTTTTTAACACGGCACGCAGTGCGATCGTCCCTAATCTCGTGGCGCGGGATAGAATTCTGCATGCTAATTCAGTTATCAATGTTGTTAGTCGGATAGCAATGGTCCTGGGAATGTGGATTGGAGGGATGATTGTCGATTGGTCGGGATGGTTGGGCATTGTAATGTTAGCCGGCTGGGTAATTGCTTTTCTTTTTGACGGATTATTTTTCGGTTTTTCAGCGTTGATGTTGATTTTTTTGAAAGTAGATCTGAAAAAACCGGTTAAGGCATCAAGCCTGGTCGATCGAGCTATTATCCGAAGGGTTAAAAGTTATATACGTAATCTTCATATTGAATTGAAGCAGGCATTGAAGGTTATACCCCATAATTCAGACCTGACCTTCACCATGGTATCGGTGCTGCTCTTGTTTTTTGCCGGTAGTATTATCTATGTGATCGTAGTTCCGACCATTCAAAAAACCCTTGCCTGGGGAACTTCAGGGGTCGGTTCATTGGCAGCAATCGGTGCGGTTGGATTAGTGCTAAGTGCCACTTTGGTCGGTATCTTTGGGAACCGTCTTGATCTTAAGAATCTAATCACTATTGCTTTTATTGTACTTGGCGCGGTACTATTTTCATTTCCTTTTTTGAAGAATTTCTGGACGGTAGCCATTGCTACTTTTTTAGGGGGCATGGCGATCTCACCGGTATTTATCGTTCAGGATACATTGATACATCACTCCGCCGAAGAAGTTATACGGGGTCGTGTGTTTTCGATCCGTGATTGGTTATATAATGCTTCTTTTATGTTTTTCTCGTTATTGGTTGGAATGCTTGCAACATTTACCGAACGTAATCTTCTATTCTTTATTTTTGGTGTATTGCTGGCATTGCTTGCTATTATCATAAGAATTCTAATCAGCCGTGATCAGAGCGCTTCAATTTCATCGAATCACTCCTAAGTTCCAGGCATGCGGGACTTGGAATACTCCCCGGCAATTCGAGGAGTTCTTGAAGCTATTGAGATCGAGCGGCTTCAAGGTCGGTTTGCCCGGTGGATCGGGGGTCGATCTGGTCATTACTTTCGACGATGGCGAGCAAAATGTTTATCAACACGCTTTCCCCTTGCTCAAGAAATATTCGATGAAGGCAGTAATTTTTTTGATCGTCGACTATATCGGCCGGTTGAATTCCTGGGACCTTACTTTAGGGAAAGAATTGTGTCACCTAGGCTGGAATGAGATTCATGAAATGCACGAATATGGTATGGAGTTCGGTTCTCACGGAATGAGCCATTCGAATCTTACGAAAGTCGATAATGACGTCCTTAATCATGAGCTGCAAAAGTCGAAACAAATCATTGAAGGCGAACTGGGTTTATGCCGTTGCATATCGTACCCATTCAACCGTGCCAATCAGCGGGTTGTGGATCTTGCGCTCAGCGCCGGTTATAAATATGGATTTGGTGGCGATGGAAGTTCGCTGATGTTAATCAAAAAAGAAGCGATTTACATCACCGATACAAAAATAAATTTCAGGATCAAACTCAACGAACGCTCGCCTTTCTATGCTTATGAAAGAATGAAGCAAAAGATCATCAATATGTTCACGCTGGTCACGATGTTATACCATCCGGTCCAGCATTACAAAGGAGACCATCATGAATAGATATATCATAGCTGCTTTTATTATTGTAAACATGCTCAGTGCTCAAAGTGATTCTTTGATCGTTCAGGCTTTAGAAATGCGTGAAAATCGTTGTCTGGATACGCAGAATTTGTTAAAAAGCAAGGAGCTTTTAATTCTTTATCTTGAGGGAGATCCAAAAAATGTTAAGGGATTGTTTGAGCTGTCCAATGTTTACCGATTGCTTGGAGATGGTGCGAACGATAAAAAAGATAAACTTGAACTATACAACTCCGGTCTTGAATGCGGCAAAAAGGCAAAAAATATCGACGATAATTCAGCCTGGGCCCATTTTTGGTATATGGTTAATATGGGTCGGATTGGCCAGACCAAAGGCGTGTTGAATTCTCTGTCCATGGTTCCGGAAATCAAAAAA
>MEUM01000106.1:10092-18325 GCA_001771735.1 Caldifarciminota bacterium RBG_13_43_14
AATGTTATTTTATGAACTCCCGGGTATTTTTGGTGGTGACCTGAACAAGTCGCTGGAGGCCCTGAATCGAGGGATCGAAATCGATTCTAACTACACCCTTTTATATGTTGATATGGCAAAAGTCCTGGTCAAGAAAAAGGAATATGAAAGAGCACGATGGTTCTTGAATTATGCACTATCGATCGATAACCCTTCCTATCCGGCTGATCATATACTTGATGATCGTCCTGAGGCGGAACAATTACTTAAAGAGATCAAAGATAAATGAGCGCGATGAATATTTTTCCAGAGCTTTCAATATAATAGATTGACAATCGATTATGTCTGATTAGAATTTAGCATGAGTTTTGTGCGCTATCTGGTATGTTCCAAGTGCGGGAACAAGGTCGAACCCGATCGATTGTGGAATTTGTGCACGCTTTGCAGCAAACCATTAATTCCAATTTATGATCTTAAAAGTGTACGTAAGGCAATAAAGCCTCAAGATATCATTGATCGGGAACCGAATATATGGCGTTATCGGGAGCTATTGCCGGTCGATGAGCCAGATAACATGCTAACTCTTGGTGAAGGTTTTTCGCCCATGCTTCATCTGGAACGATTGGGCGCTCAATTAGGATTTGATAATTTGTATATAAAGGATGAAGGTCAAAATCCGACCGGATCGTTCAAGGCACGGGGTATGGCAGTTGCAATCTCAAAGGCAAGGGAATTGGGAGTGAATTCTATTTCAGTCCCCTCGCTTGGGAATGCGGGTTCTGCCGCTTGTGCATATGCAGCCCTGGCCGGGATACAGGCTTATGTTTTCATGCCGGTTAACGTACCCAGGGTTTTTGTAGTTGAATGTATCGCTTATGGCGGTCATGTTCAGCTGATTGATGGTTTGATAACCGATTGTGGTCGACAGGCCGCGGATGAGCTTAAACAGTCAGGTCGTTTTGATCTGTCGACTCTCAAGGAACCATATCGGATAGAGGGTAAAAAAACCATGGGATTTGAGATCGCTGAACAGATGGGGTGGCAGCTTCCCGACGTAATAATTTATCCAACCGGCGGGGGTACTGGCTTGATCGGTATGTGGAAGGCATTTGAAGAATTACAAAATCTTGGTTGGATCAAACCGAAGATGCCACGCATGGTTTGCGTACAGTCCAAAGGTTGTGCTCCGATCGTACAAGCATTTTCAGAGAATGCGACTTCCGCGCGCAAATGGTCATCGGTAAATACGATCGCCGATGGCCTGAGAGTTCCATCGTCGATCGCGGATTTTATGATACTGCGAGCACTATATGAAAGCCGGGGGACCGCGATCACGGTATCGGATGATGAAATAATGAAGGCGATTACCGAGATCGGTGTTTCCGAAGGTATATTTTGTTGTCCTGAAGGCGGTGCTACCTTTGCGGCATTTAAGCAACTGCGTCAGTCCGGCTGGATTGAAGATCGTGAGACGGTATTATTATTCAACACAGCAAGCGGTACTAAATATGCGCATCTCTGGATTCAAGATCTCAGGTCTTGACCGTTTAGAATTCATAAAATCATATTTTTCCTCATGACGAAATAAATGAATAAGAGCCGTTTGGTGCGTTTTGTAATCCGCGATATGATGATCAAAGATTATCCGGCGGTCGTGGCTTTATGGAAAAGGGCAAAGTTAGTTTATAAACCCAAGGGTCGTGATACAAAAAACCGTATTGCCCGCGAATTGAAATTATCGACCTCTATATTCTTGGTCGCAGTTGTAAAAAGGAAAATCATCGGTGTTATTTTCGGAACCCACGACGGTCGAAAGGGTTGGATCAACCGGCTTGCGGTCGATCCCGGATTTCAGCGTCAGGGTATTGCCCGGGTTTTGGTCAATGAGGTTGAAAAAAGGTTTCTAATGATCGGACTTGAGATATTTGCCTGCCTGATCGAGTCCTATAATAAACAGTCAATGATAGTTTTTAACAAAATGGGTTATAAACTGCATAAAGATATTTTCTATTTTACAAAAAGGTTGAATCCAGATATATGAAAAATAAACCCAGGATAGATATCGATTGGGCAATCGAAGGGTTAAGATATGCCCTGGATCGTGGAAATATCGTAGTTATCGTTGATACATTGCGTTTCAGTACAGCCACGGTTACCGCGGTGAATAATGGTTTTACGATCTATCCAGTTTCAACCCGGCAATCGGGGATGAAATTGGCAAGAAAATTAGGTGCCCATCTGGCGGGCCGTCCCGGAAGGTCGAAATACTCGATATCTCCGCATTGTTATATTAAAAACAGGAGTGATCCGAATAAGGAAGTGGTATTGTTTTCTCCAAATGGTGCGACTTGTTCGGAATCAGTTAAAGCTGGGCAGATCGCATTGATTGGTTGTCTGTTGAATGCCCGAGCAATAGCTGATTATCTTTATCGAATATGTCATGAACTTCGCAAAGACGCAACGGTAATCGCAGCTGGTGAGCAACGCGCCTTTAAAACTGGTAACCGTATCACCTACGATCTCAAAGCTGGTTATCGAGTCTTCGCGATCGAGGATTACCTTGGTGCCGGCGCAATAATCGACCAGTGTCGTTTATCGAGAACGACTGAGGCCCAGCTCTGCGCGAGGGCATTTTCATCCGTGCGATCGCGGTTGATCTTTTTTCTAAAGAGTTCTTTCAGCGGTCGCTATCTGGTTGAACATCATCTTCAAAAGGATATTGAACATGCGACTAAGTTGAATTTATATAATGTATTACCCGTGGTCCGTGCTCGGCGTATTGAAAGCATAAATCGAAGTTAAAATGAAAAAGATCGGAATAATTGGTGGATTGGGTCCTGAGGCAACGGTTGATTATTACCGTATTCTGATAAATGCTTACCGAGAAAGGTTCGGTGGGAAAACTCCGGAAATAATAATTTACAGTCTTGATATGGGCGAACTGGCAACATTTTTTAAGAACAAAGATCTTAATGGGATTGTAAACTGGTTGAACCGGGCAATAAAGGCTCTTAAGGGAAGTGGTGCTGATCTGGCGATAATTGCTGCCAACACGCCGCATCTTGTATATGAAGATCTGGTGAGAGTAGCTCCGATACCGGTTATAAGTATTGTTGAAGAAACCGCAAATGTCGCTAGTACAATGGGATTGAAACGGGTCGGGTTATTCGGTACTAAGATCACGATGCGTGCCGACTTTTATCCGAAAGTTTTCAAACAAAAAAATATTGATATCGCGGTGCCGACCAAGGACGAACAGAATTATATAAACCGTATATTAAATGAGGAACTGAACTTTGGTACGATACGTGAAGAGACGAGGGGGCAATTGAAGGCAATTATTCAGAGAATGATCAAAGAGCAGGGTATCAATGCTTTGATCCTGGGGTGTACTGAACTGCCATTGATTCTATCCGCGCCGGACCCGGGTATTCCTTATCTAAACACATCCCGTATTCACGTCCTGAGCGCTTTACGCTATGCCCTGCAGTAAAAGTAATTAGTCATTAAGTAATTACGTAATTATGTAATTAACAAATTAAGCGAATCAGGATACCATAGGATCAGTGGGCAGCAAATCAGTATATCAGAGTATCAGAAATTTTCACGGTCTACGGATTAGCGATTAGTGATTACGGTTTTTTTTCTGATTTGCTGATGCCCTGATAATCTTCGTGTTGGTATTCTGATTTTCGGATCTGCTTTTCCAGATCGTTCATCTGTTTTTTGGAGCCCAAAATAAGGTTTTTGATACTATCGTGTCATTGACATTGATTATATTACCCATATAATTTCAGGTGCGCTGGGAGCGAATGGCTGATGTCAATTTGAACCGCCTGGCGGAATCTCTCAAATTGACCGAAGACGCAGCTCGTTTTATTTTTGAAGACCGATCAATATTGAAAAAAGTACGCAGAATACGCAATGATTTGAAAAAAATTAAAATCGCATCAGATATCAGGGATCTAATCCGTTATCGTAACAGCATTACCGACCCGGGGCGCCCCGGGAATTTCGACCGGCCATCGCTTGGCGATGCAGAAGAAATGGTTCTGGCTAATATCAATCGTGCGAAGGAATCATGCCGTACCCTTGAAGAGCTGTTCAAGATCGAGAACCAGGTATTGAGCCTTTTTTTTAAAGCCGTGCGTTTTCAGCTATACGACATTGAGAAAGATTTTTTTATACATATCAAAAAGAGATTTGATCCATCAATATACGCGGTAATGGATGATAAATATATAAAAATTGCACGACTGAAAGAAACCACCCGGATTTTAGTAAGATACGGTGTGACCATGATACAGCTAAGGATCAAGACGTGGTCTGATCGTCGGTTCATAAACTGCGCCCGGGTTCTGCGAAATTCATTGATCGATACGCCGATCAGCTTGATTATAAATAATCGACCGGATATTGCTTTGCTCAGCCGTGCCAATGGAGTGCATCTTGGCCAGGATGATCTGCCGATCAAAACCACCCGTAAATTATTAGGTAAAAGTTATATTATCGGGGCATCAGTCCATACCCCGATCCAGGCAATAGATGCGGAGAATCAAGGTGCTGATTATTTAGGTATTGGTGCATTATATCCATCCCGGACTAAACCGGAATCACCGGTATGCGGTTTAAGCATGCTCAAGAAGATCTGCCGGATCGTTAAAATACCGGTGATCGGTATCGGCGGGATCACGAGTTCAAATCAGCGTCAAGTCATTAATTGTGGTGCGGCTGGTGTCGCGGTTGGTGAATATATATTTACCGGTAATATAAAGAAAAACCTGGAAAGATTGACACAAAAAAGAGCATGATTATAATTTTAGACATGGGCGGTAAGTTATTAAACCACCATTTGATTAAGGAGGAAAAATGAATTTAAAGATCGCAGCAAGAAATTTTGCGTTAACCGATATGATACAGGAGTACGCGAATAAAAAACTGCAAAAGCTTGAAAGATTTTCCCATCATATAATCAATGGCGAACTGGTAATGGAAAAAGATAAAGCCCTGAGCATGGTTGAGTTGAATCTATCAGTAAAACATTCATTGATCACAAGCAAGGTTAAAACTCCTGATATTTATGAGGGTATTAACGATGTATTTCGCAAGGTCGAGCGTCAATTAAAGAAATATGAAGAAAAATTCCGGGGGCGAAAAAGAGTGATGCAGAAATCAAAACGGCTATGAATAATATAACAGTAGAAACTCTTTATCAAGAAAAAAAGAAGGATTTTGCTTTTGAGTTGATTCATGGAGCCGAATATCTTAAGGATAGTAAGCTCACTACTTACGATATTTTTCGCCCGGGCTTAGCTCTGGCTGGATACACCGGTTATTTCCTGAGCGATCGGATAATGATAATAGGTAAGACAGAAACGTCTTTTCTTAAAACACTTCCACTACCGGTACGGGATAAGCGTATTAAAAAGGTCATGAAAATGGGTACACCCTGCATGATCGTGACCAAGAAACTTGCCGTCGATCGACACTTCATTAATGAAGCAAGCAAACGTAAAATACCGATACTTAGAACGAAATTGTCGACAACGCCTTTTATCCACCAGTTATCAATCTATCTTGATTACAAACTTGCTCCAAAGCTCTTTGTGCAGGGGACACTGGTCGATATTTATGGAGTGGGTGTGCTCTTTATTGGTAAACCAGGCACCGGTAAGAGCGAGTGTGCACTTGACCTGGTTGAAAGAGGGCATCGTTTTGTCGTTGATGATCTGGTGAAGATCGTTCGGCGTGGAGATATTTTGATCGGTTCGGGTGCAGAAAAAAGCGAGCGATTGCGTCACCACCTCGAAATAAGAGGCGTAGGATTAGTGGACATTTTTCGGATATTTGGTGTAAAATCAGTGCGTTTGCGCAAGCGTATTGAAGTGGTTGTTGAATTAATGCTTTGGGAGGAAGCCAAGGGTCAATTTGATCGTATCGGGCTGGAAAAGAATTATTCAAAGATCCTGGCGCTGAAAATCCCGCGTATAGTTATTCCGCTCACGGCTGGCAAAAATGTATCGGTAATTGCCGAAATCGTCGCTATGAACTATTTGCTGCAGATCAGAGGTATACATCCGGCTAATGAATATGACAAAGAACTAATGCGGGTGCTGGCGGAAAGCGCACTGCCAAGCGTGCATTATGATGAGGATATAGAATAGGCAAGATGATACGGGGTATTATTATCGGTCACGGTGACTTTGCTCAGGCAATGATGAATACCGCCAAACAGATCGTTGGCGAGCAGGACCAGGTTGATATTATATCAAATACCGGTCAATCATGTTCAGGTCTGGTACAAATAATAGAGCGATCCTTGAATGCTGAACCAAAATCAGAAATAATAATTTTTCTTGATCTGCCGGGAGGAAGCTGTACGATCAGTTGCTATAACCTTCTACGTAAGCAACCGGATCTTAATATTATCTGCGGGTTGAACTTACCGATGCTTATTGAATTTTTCATGCTACGGGATAAATATGCGGCATATGATCTCGTATCAATATTGATAAAAAAGGCACATGACAATATATTCAAACTGGGAAGGAAAAATGGAACGGAAAATTAATTTTTTGGGTGATGTGTTTGAAAATGCAGTAGCGCGATTTCCCGATAAACTGGCGTTAAAAAAAGAGGATGTGACCTATACTTACGCTCAACTTAAAAATATGGTCGAGAAACTCAAAAATCATCTGATCAGTTTGGGTTTGAAAAAGGGTGATCGTTTCGCGGTTCATGGTGAAAATCGGCCTGAATGGGCCGTCGCATATCTTGCCATAGTGCGGGCTGGATTGGTATGTGTTCCTCTTGATCGATTGCTTTCCGAAGCCGAAATTTTACATATTCTCAGGCAAAGCGAAGCACGCGGCGTTATTGTTTCGGAAAATTGCATTGATAATATTGAAAGTGTAAAGGGCGAGCTGAAAGATCTGGAAGATGTGATTCTTATGAACAAATATGGTGAGTTACCGGCGAAAAAGGAAGTAAAGGTGAGTAACTTGAACCCTGATGATCTTGCCGTGCTGATCTTTACATCAGGGACCACCGGTACCTCGAAAGCGGTAATGTTAAGTCATAATAACATACTGAGCAATCTGCATGCGGTCGAACAGGTGATCCCGGTAGATGAGACTGATACGATGGTATCGATCATACCAATGCATCATACTTTCGAAGCTACGGCCGGTTTTTTATATCCATTGTATAAAGGATCGGCGATTTATTATCCGCCGAGCTTGAAACCCAATGATATTATTGATACTTTTAAAGAAGCGAATGTAAGCTGTTTGATCGCAGTCCCTTTGTTATTCGAAAAATTCCTGGCCGGGCTGCACCGCAAGATAGCCGGTGCTTCTCTTACCACCAAGGTAATGTTCCGAACGATCAGCGGTATCGGGGCGGTATTTAAGTTTCTACGTAAGCCTTTGTTCGCCAAGGTGCGTAAACAAATGGGAATGAACAATCTTCGTTTGGCCTGCGCCGGCGGAGCGGCCCTTACCGCAAAAGTAGCGCAAGGGTTGGAGTTGTTGGGTTTACCGATGATACAAGGTTATGGACTTACCGAGTCATCGCCGGTGATATCGGTCAGTCCGCTTGAAAAACCGAAAAGCGCCTCGGTTGGTACGATTATACCGGGCGTGGAAGTTAAGATCGATGATCCGGATGAAAATGGTATTGGCGAGGTAATAGTACGTGGTCCAAATATTATGCTGGGATATTATAAGAATAATACAGCAACCGAAGAAGTAATCAGGAATGGTTGGCTTTATACCGGTGACCTCGGGAAATTTGACAGTGAAGGTTATTTGTATATTGCCGGTCGTAAAAAGAGCCTGATCGTAACCCAAAGTGGTAAGAATATTTACCCAGAAGAACTGGAGGAAAAACTGATCAAGAGTCCATGGGTTAGAGAAATATTGGTAGTGCCCCGAATCGATCCATCGACCAAGAAAGAGCTTATCTGTGCATTAGTATTTCCTGATTATGAATTATTGGAAGAAGACAGTATCACTAAAGGCAAGACCTACACCGAAGAGGATGTAAAGAATATCATAAAGGATGAGATACGCAAAGTTAATGAGGAATTACCCGCCTATAAAAAAGTAATTCAATTCGAGATCCGGGAAGAGGAATTCCCTAAAACAACGACTCAAAAGATAAAACGTCACATGTTCATTGAACGGGCGATAAAGGTCTAATAGAAAAAAGAAGAGGAGCAGGGGTGAAGAGGTGCAGGGGAGATAAATCTCTA
>MEUM01000106.1:18341-20398 GCA_001771735.1 Caldifarciminota bacterium RBG_13_43_14
ACCTCATCGTGTTCATGTACTGGTTGATCGACCTTTAATCCGACTTCATCGTCTTTTTTAGCTACTTCCATATTTTTATGCTCGACTTGCATTGAACCGATCGTTTGGGTGAAATCGGTATGCTTCCCTTTGATATGTATTGTATCGCTGGTCTTGACTTCGCCTTCGGTGACTTTTAGTACTGCAACGTTGATCTTGCCAAAATAATGTGTGATTATCCCCACTAATTTCTCCATTTTTTTCTCCCTTTCAATTGATATTACATATTTTGATTCAATCGTCAAGCACTCTTATTTGCATGGAAAGCCCGATTGCTATACTAATATTGCATTATTTTAATTTCTGTAATCTCTTAAAATGATTGACATTATTACACTTTATTATTATAATAAACTACAAGGAGGAACATGATCTTTGTTTCGACTCTTGATGTTATTCCAGGAAGAATTGATGATCTTCGCAAGATCATTAAAACCCTGGATGTGCCATCAGATATAAAAATCAGAGAATTTCTGACACTTTTTGGTAAACCTGATTTTCTTGTTACCTTCGAAGCTCCAGACGAGGAAACGGCAATAGGTTTTATCCTGAGATTTACTTCCGCTGCAGTGCCCAAGACATCGGTCGGAGTTCCGGTGGAAAAAATATGAACGCTGCTGATCTACACTATATCACAAGATCTGAGGGCATCAGTTTAAAACTGCTTAAACGGGGTCTAGCCAGTGGTACGATCGTATCGCTTCGGAATTCAAAGCATAAAATAAGACCATTGGCGGTTGGTAAGGGTATGCGTACAAAGATCAATGCTAATATCGGGACTTCACCAGATGTTTCAAACATAAAAAATGAACTGAAAAAGTTGATGGTTGCGATCGAGGCGGGAACCGATACGGTCATGGATCTATCAACCGGAGGCAATATCGATCGTATCCGGCGTGAGATAATGGCGGCGTCGACCGTACCGATCGGTACCGTCCCGATTTATCAGGTTGCGACCGAAGCGGCAAAGCGACGGCGTCCCTTTATCAAAGCAGTGCCGGATGAATTTTTTGACGTGATCGAAAAACATCTTGAAGATGGTGTTGATTTTATCACGGTTCATTGCGGCGTGACCAGGCAAATAACGCGCAATTTAAAAAAACATCCACGCACCTGTGGAGTGGTAAGCCGGGGTGGGTCAATGCTGGTTGAATGGATGGAATACAATCGAATGGAAAATCCGTTGTATGAGCAATATGACCGGCTCTGCAATGTCGCAAGAAAATACAATGCAACATTAAGTTTGGGTGATGGTTTAAGGCCTGGCTCGATCGTTGATTCAACCGATCGGTACCAAATCGGGGAACTGGTGACGATCGGCAATTTGGTTAAAACCGCGCGAAGAAATAAGGTTTCGGTTATCGTCGAGGGGCCAGGACACGTACCTATTAACGAGATCGAGGCGAATATGAAACTGCAAAAGATCCTGTGTGACGATGCACCATTCTATGTGCTCGGACCGCTCGTAACTGACGCTGGCGCCGGGTATGATCATATTGTCGCGGCTATTGGTGGTGCCCTTGCCGCCTATTACGGAGCTGATTACCTATGCTATGTTACACCCTCGGAACATCTCGGATTACCTCGTATTGAGGAAGTAAGAGAAGGCGTGATCGCAATGAAGATCGCGGCTCATGCCTCAGATATCGCAAAAGGGATTAAAGGGGCTCGTATGCTCGATGAGAATATTTCCCGGGCACGCTATTCGCTTAACTGGGATAAAATGTTCAAGCTCTTGATCGATCCGGTGAAAGCAAAAAAAATTTACTATCGTTCGCATTCCCGTTCCAAAATGGCTTGTACGATGTGCGGTGAATTTTGTGCGATGAAAAAAACCAAGGAAGTCATCAAGGGGGCTTGATGGATATGTTATCAGATGAGCAGGGAAAGAAAGAAAAACAATTTGTATATCAGGGTGCAATATCCACGATGCTGTTTGCTTTTTTGGTTGAAGTGATATTTGCGGTTGGTTCCATTTATCGCTTCCTGTACGTTCCCAGCAGTGTGGTTTTTATCAC
>MEUM01000106.1:20537-22981 GCA_001771735.1 Caldifarciminota bacterium RBG_13_43_14
AGAGTACCTTTTTTCTTGATCTATTTATACATTGTACTGCACCCGGCATTATTCCTCGGAATATATAATGGCCTCTACGCGGTCATTTTCATAGATATTGCCTATTGCTTTATGATCTTTTTCACTCAGATGAAGTATCCTGAGACAAATGTCGGTCTCGAAATTATAAAACTGGTGATCTTCAGCGTTATTTGTTTGATGTTGATTTTCGATTTTCATAGTATGCTGACCCGCATTAAAAAGATGCGTAATGTAATGCAGAAAGCTGAAGAAGGTGATCTTACGGTCCGCTTCGATGATAAGAATCAGGATGAGCTTTCTTTTTTATCATTAAGCCTTAATCGTATCCTAGATGCCGAGACCAATATTATCAGGTTGATTATTGAGATCGTTCATAGTCTTTCAGCGATGAGCGAGCAGATCGCGGCAACCGCCAGTGAGATGGCCAGTTCTACCTCTGAGATCGTACAGACGACACAGCGTATGACCGAAGGTATTAATTCTCAATTCGAGGAACTGGATAAGACGATCAATACCGGTAAGGATTTGAGCGAATTGAGCTACAGCATCGTGAACGACGTTAAAAAGATCGAAGATTTTTCGGTTGGTGTTTCTGATAGTGCTTCGGGCGCGATCAGTCAAAGCGATGTGGTGATCAATAACATTGAACTAATCGGAAAACGGTACGGTAATCTAACCGCGCTTCTTTCACAGCTTGGAGATATTTCATTTACGATCAATAAGATCGTTAACACTATCGATTCAATATCAGAAAAGATCAATATTCTGTCGCTTAACGCATCGATCGAGGCTGCCCGTGCCGGTGAATATGGAAGGGGATTCTCGATCGTTGCCGATGAGGTGAAGAAGCTGGCGGATAGTTCTCAGGTATCAGCGGCTGAGATCGGACGGATAATCAAAGATATGATGGAATCGATCAAGACCGTCAGCGAGACGACCAGTGAAGTGAATAAGGCGATCGATGATGGTACGATCGTTGTTAAATCGACCGCTGATTCACTTACCGGCATATCGAATCATGTGCTTGAATTGAATCAATTGATACGGAATATAAAAGATATGATATCCAAGGAAGAAGGAGCGATCACCAATATTATTCAGCAGGTTGAGGTTTCCCATAATGTCGCGAAGGAAAATTCAGCTGCCGCTCAGCAAATACTCGCTTCGATCCAGGAACAATCAGCCGCGACCGAAGAATTTTCTGCAGCCAGCGAGGAATTGCTATCGGTCCTCAACCGGCTTAAGGAGATAACGCAGAAATTCAAGCTTGAAAAGCCGGCATAGATATTGAATAGCCATGGCTGATGTCATAATCGTCGAAGATAAAACCAGTTTTGGCGAAATGCTGAAAAGTAATCTCGAGGATGCCGGTATAAGTTGTCGACTGGTGCGGCGCGGCCGTGAGGCCTTATCGGCTTTTAAAAAAGAAAAATTCGAAGTGGCTCTGCTCGATCTTAAGCTACCCGACATTGATGGTATCGATCTATTGCGTGAACTGCGCAAGTTTGAGGTCGATACGCATTTTATCATTATGACCGCGTTTGGCTCGATCGAAAAGGCGGTCGAAGCAATGAAGCATGGTGCTGATGATTTTCTTACCAAGCCCCTTGATATAGAAGAACTTATTAAAACAGTAAATCAGGTGCTTGATATCCAGCGCTGTCGTTATGAAAATATTTTATTAAAGGATGAAACCGCCCGTCACAAGTCATTCCAGATAGTCGGTAAAAGTGCTGCATTAATTGAAGCGACCGATCTACTGCAGAAAGTGGCCGCGACCGATACCACGGTTCTTATTCTTGGAGAGTCTGGTACTGGTAAGGAACTTTTTGCTCGAGCCTGTCATAATTTTTCCAAGCAAAAAAACAGTCCGTTTGTTCCGATCAATTGCGCTGCAATACCACATGAATTGCTGGAAAATGAACTTTTTGGTTCGGAAAAAGGGGCGTTTACTGGTGCGGCCACGCGTAAACTTGGAAAATTCGAACTGGCTAATAAAGGCACTATTTTCCTCGATGAGATCGGGGATCTTAATCTGGACTTGCAGGCGAAAATATTAAGGGTTCTGCAGGAAAAGACGTTTATGAGATTGGGTGGTACCTACTCGATAACGGTTGCTGTCCGCGTGATCGCAGCCAGTAATCGTGATCTGCAATCAATGGTTAAAGCACAGGATTTCCGTGAGGATCTGTATTACCGTTTGAGTGTATTCCCGGTTAGAGTACCGCCATTGAGAGAAAGAAAAGAAGATATAGCAATGCTGGTGGAGCATATCCTGAAACGTTTGCGCGCCCGGAGAACCGTATCAGTCGAGGCAATGGGAAAAATGACCGAATACAATTGGCCTGGTAATATCCGTGAACTTGAAAATACAATCGAGCGAGCCGTGATCATAAGCAAAGATACGATACGCCCTGAACATA
>MEUM01000107.1:0-14813 GCA_001771735.1 Caldifarciminota bacterium RBG_13_43_14
CCATGAATGATAATACCGATAGTTATTGCTCCCCGGCGAAAACTCCGTCCATAAAGATTATCATGATCCATCAATGCAACAAAATCACCAAAGCGCAATTGATCGAGTTTATGTTTTTTAATGAATGTACGGTCAGTAGTCATGATATCATAATCACCGCCGCCCATCATTAAACTGCCGGTACCTGATCCCATAAGCTGAGCCGGGATGATCGCCGTAACCGGAACCTGGACTTTTTTACCCATGGTTTGTATTCCCAATTTTTGTATAAGACCAGGATCAAGATTGTAAAATGCAATATCAGGAAAATCGAGCAGTTTCAATCCCTGGCCGTGTCCTTTGATAATGATCTTATCGTCAAAAGTGAGTTTATCGAGCACTGAATCCGGAAAATCGATCATTACATGTTCAGCGCCGCCATGATGGCCGGTGACAATACCTTTTTTATTTTTTGCATCACCGGATTTGATTATTGCTTCATTGCCGATACAAGCATAAAAAACATAGCCGGCATTGGGACGATCGTATCGATTTTTTTCGTCCAATATTGTTGAGACACATGGTTCGATATGGTCCGCTTCCCAACCGAAAGCCTGGTCACCGACCTTGATATTGAAAACTATGCCACCGGTGCCGGGGAGGAGAAATGGGACGCCATCGGCATCAACACCATGGCTTCGTGGTCCGCCAGGATTGACAACTTTGCCCTGCACCGCCATAATAACCAGGGATTTAGTATTTGTTTTTAGCATGAAAAACTCCTTTCTTAATTTTGAAAAAGCCTTGTAGATATGATTATAAGAACAATCGAGATAATGTCAATTGTTTAACGATACTCGAGGTTGGATATAAAGAATTCTAAATTCGAAGCACTAAATTCTAAACAATATTCAATGATCTAATATTCAAATGCCAAATGTTTGTGATTTTTGGATTTTAGAGTTTGTTTAGGATTTAGAATTTCGATATTAGTGCTTTATCGTTTCGTTCGCAATTTTGTTATTCCACTATATACTATTTCATATTGACAGAAATACTATTTCTGCTATACTAAATAGTTATACATGCACGGGCTCGTAGCTCAGTTGGTTAGAGCAGCTGACTCATAATCAGCGGGTCGGGGGTTCAAATCCCTCCGAGCCCAATATTAAAGGAGAAATTATAATTCTTGAATCCGAAATTCCAAATAAATCTCAGTATCGAATTCTTGAAATTCAAAACTGTTTTTATCAGTGTAATTTAGCGTTTGAGATTTGTTTAGGATTTGGTGTTTCGAATTTAGTGTTTGGCGAACCCTTTTGCCCATGAATTGGTCAGTCCATCCGGCAAAAAAGAATATTAAAAAAACATTTATCGCATTGATCTTCATTGCTTTTTTTATGGTCGCGGTCGGTTTTATCTATGGAATTTTTTGGGCGATTCTTGGGCTGCTTATTCTATTTTTTTCCCTTCATTCATATTTTTTTCCGACCCGATACGAGATAACCGAAGATAAGATCATTATCAATAACATACTTGGTTTTCAGAAGCGTACATTGAGTGAGTTTAAAAAGGTATACAAAGGTAAGAACGGTCTTTTATTGAGCCCATTTCGCGGGAGGACATTTCTTAACAATTTCAGGGGAGTCTTTTTGTTAATGCCGGAAGAACGTGCTTCGATCGAGGAATTTCTAATAACCAGAGTAAAGGAGATCAATAATATTACTGAAAACGAACAACAGGATATAAATGGAAAGTCAGCAAGTAAATGATCCGGTTCTGAGCAATATTTATGCGAATGCATTCAATATACCGATTGAACTGGCGCGGATACTCGCTTATCGATTACCTAAATACGGTGAAGCGAGCAAGTTTTTAAAACCACAATTGAGTGACCTGCATGAACCAGATTTACTCCCGGATATTGCCGTTGTTTCCGATCGGTTAATGAATAAGATCCAAAAAAATGAGCCAATTCTGATCTACGGTCATGACGACCCCGATGGATTTACATCCGCCGCATTGATGTTTAAGACTTTAAAAGAGACATCGAGGGGAGAGGCACCTGAAATCCATGTATACATTTTTGACCGCGAAAAGGACGGCTACATTATAAATCCTGATATATTGAAAAAATTCCGGCGATCAGGCTGCAATACTATCCTGACCGTTGATTTTGGCATTAGCAGTGCAGAGAATTTTCGGATTGCCCGTGAGAATAATTTTGAATTGCTGGTTTGTGATCATCACGAAACCAAGCTGAATAGTTTTCCGATGCCGGCGATCGATCCAAAGCGCCCTGATTCGAAATATCCGTTCCGTGATCTTGCCGGTGTCGGGGTAGCGCTTAAACTCGCAATTTTTCTCTATCGTCAGATCCTTGGACTCAGCTCTGAAGAATTTTTTGCTCTGAAAAAAGAATTCTTGGCATTGGCAATGATCGGTACGATCGCCGATCGGGTAACGCTGCTGAATGAGAACCGGGTTTTATGTCATGCCGGGATCGATGCGGCAAATAAGATTTCTTACGGTTGGCTGCATGAATTCCAGAAAATAGCGACAATCGATTTCGGTCGGGTGATAAGTGAAATAATACCGACGATCGCGTCGGCTGCATACGTGGATCCACAAATGGCGATTGAATTACTGGTCAGCGATGAAACCGAGCGCATTCAGATTTTAGTCGCGGAACTTAAAGAAATGACCAGACAACGCCGCAGTAAGTCGGATGAGTTATTAAAGGAAGTACTTTTAACTGCCAAATTATATCCGAATTTGGCACTTTGCGTGGTCCCGTGCGTAGGTCAGCATTATCTGGGTTCAATCGCAGCCCGGGTCCGGGATCATTATAAGAGAGTTGCGCTTATTATTGGCATAAAAGATGACCGATGTCATGGTGAGTTACGTAGTACTGGTCTACATCTGCATGATATTCTTTCTCAGCATAGTGACCTTTTTATTGATTTTGGGGGTCATCAGAAAGCCGCCGGTTTTACTGCCGAGTATCGTGATTTAGAGCCGATCGTTGAGCTTATCACTAAAGCGATTGATTCTCAGACAAATATCATTGAACCTACGGTTCCCGTGCATCCTGAAGCGACAATCGCAAAAGATCGGATATCGGTGCTGCGGCCGATGCTGCCTTTTGGTGATGGTAATAAGCCCCCGCTATTGACAGACGGGGTTTCTCTCTATACAATTGACAACTGGCTGAATATTTCTGAGAAAGGAATATAAATGGCGAATCTCAATTATGCCGATAAAGAGTTGAATCTGAAAATCGTATACTATGGAACCGGATTATGCGGTAAAACAACCAATTTGAGGGTAATGTTTTCTACAATAAGCCCGGAGCGCCGGGGTAAAATGATGAGTCTTGCAACCGAACTCGATCAAACGCTTTTTTTTGATTTTTTGCCGGTCGATCTTGGAACGCTAAAGGGATGGAAACTACGTCATCACCTGTATACGGTACCTGGTCAGATATATTATAATGTCTCACGCAGACTTGTTCTCAAGAACGTCGACGGTCTGGTTTTTGTCGTTGATTCTCAGGAAGAACGACTGGATGAAAACATTGAAAGTTATAATAATCTGATCGACAATTTAAAAAGCTATGATCTTGATCTCAAAGATTTACCAATGGTCATTCAATATAATAAACGTGATTTACCCAACATAATGCCGATCAGCGATCTGCAACTATATCTCAACCGCGAAGGTTATACTTATTTCGAAAGCGTTGCGGTCAAGGGTATTGGAGTTTTTGACACCTTGAAGTCAGTTTGCCAAAAAACACTATTGAGGCAAGCCGAAAACCTACCGCAAATATAGTCGGCAATGTCCGATCCGTTGCACTTCCCAAAAATTAAACCGTGTTCTTGACTTCTTAAGATAGTTTCGCTATAATAATTTTGCTATGAACGAGTTAAAAGTGATTTCTATATCCAAGGAAAAAATCACTAAACTCGACGGTTTGATGGATATGTTTTGCTCTCAAGCAAATACAATCTGGGCGATTTTAGCCACCAATACCGGTCAATTGCTTGTTCAGCGGGGTTTTGTACATTCATTTGATGTTTTGGCAATATCAGCGCTTGCTTCAGGGGTTTTTAATTCTACGATGGAACTTGCTCGAATAATAGGTGAAAGAAATTTCAGCGAATTCCTGCAGGAAGGAAGAAGCTACAGCATTTATTATATTGGAGTCGACGATAATTATCTTCTGGTTTCACTTTTTGACGATCGCACCCTGCCTGGAGTAGTGAAAGTTGCCTGCGAGAGTTTTGCTGATGAAGCAAAAACAGTTTTAAAAGCAGAAGCATGAAGAGAAAACTGAATCTAGAAAATTTCTATGTTTATGACGGAAATAAAATAGCGATACTCGCGATCAAAAAGATCATTGAGTTCCCGGGTGAGCTTTTCAACCCGCTTTATATTTATAGTGCAACCGGTCTGGGCAAAAGTCATTTGTATTGGGCTTTGCACGATGAATTAAATAAAAAAATAAAGACGCTTTATTTTTCGATAAAGGATTTTGAGCAGTATTTGGAAAAAACAAAAATTTATGATACTCCTCTGATAATTGACGATCTTCAGTCCCTTGATGAACGCTTTAGCGAACTATTGCTTGGTTTAATCGATTCTTTTGTAGCGACCAATAGACAGATCTGTTTTTCGGGCAACGCAGCACCCCGTGAGTTGACAAAATTCGACAGCCGTTTATGGTCAAGGCTTGAAGGTGGATTGGTCTGCGATATTGTTGCGCCCAAGGAGTTCGCATTGGTCGAGTTGATTAAAAGGAAATCGGAAGAGCAGGGGATTTTACTGCCCGATGAGGTGTCGCTTGAGATCGCCCAGATCTCAACTGGCTCGATCCGGACGATTGAAGGTATGATCAATCGTCTGGTCGCTTATTCTTCGCTGGGTAATGTGCAGCTTGACAGCTCTAATGTGCGCATGATCCTGAAAGATTTCTATCCAAAAGGTATATATAGTCCGGTAAGTTCATTATTGGAAGAGTTGAAAAAGAATGCCAGCGAAGTTTTGCAGCAGGTCTCGGAAAGTATCGACGAACGCGGCGAATATCGTGAAAAGATCTATATATGGGAGATGAAAGGATTCGATACATCATCATTGAAACTTTTGATCGATAGCGACATCAATGATTTTCGAAGAGAATACGATGTATTTATAAAAAAGGTAGAAAAATTGATGGAATTGCAGAAAGAATATGGATCGATAGATTTCGGTGATCATCCCGACGAGGCAATGCAGATCGAATCAATGTTATTCTCGCCGGACCGTGTCGACGAGATCGAATCGATAATATCCGGATTGCGTAAGCCGGAAGTGAAAGAGGAACCAAAAGATCCTTTTGCCGGTCTGATCATCGGGAAGTGTAATGAAAATGCTTACCGCATTTACCATGAGCAAATAACTGTTGATCTGGGGGGGAAATTCAATCCTTTTGTTATATATGGTCAGGAAGGTTGCGGCAAGACCGTATTGCTTCAGGCAATATTAAATGATCTAAGCGCTCGCGATAAAAAAGTGATCATGATCGATCTTGCCGTTATTGATAATTTCGCTGAAGATACAAATGATTATGACGTTGTGCTTATCGACAATTTCAGTCGTTTTTTCAAAGGATCATCGGAAACCAAGAAAGAAGGCATTGAACACATCACTAATCTTCTTAGAACCGGTAAACTTGTGATTTTAAGTTCAGAGCCATTGACCGGGATTGATATGCCCGAAGAATATAAACAACTTTTTGACCTGGGATTAGAGGTTGAATTGGAAAAACCAAGTGCTGATGTTGTAACCGAGTTATTGAAGCAGCGCATTCCAATCGAAGAAGTCGAGATCATCGTTCAAGAAGGATTACCGGTCTTTAATAATTATTACGAGATCGGTGTTTTTGTTGAGAATCGGAAAGCTCCGGCAAAGGATGAAACTGAAACCGATCTGGTTCCGCTAGGCTTGCCGGGCGAGAAAGAAAAGGCTGATACGGTAGCCGAACCGGACGTCGAGAGCGGGTTAGATTGGGATAAGGATGAGATCTCGCAAGAAAGTGGAATTGATATTAAACAACCGTTAAAAAAACTACACGAAGAACGGTTGATAATTGAAGAGATCAAGGGTGAATTTGTTGAGGAGAATTTTTAAAAGATGGCAATAAAGGGATCTTTAACCGAAGCATCCTTACCTGATGTGATTCAACTGTTGGCTTATTCGACAAAATCGGGTTGCTTATCGGTGACTGATGGCCGAAATTTCGGCAATATTTTCATCAAGGACGGGAAAATAATATATGCAACAATTTTAAGTCGCAAACAACGTTTGGGTGATATTTTAGTTAACAAACAGATCATTGATAATGAGACTTTATCCCGCGCCCTGGAAATTCAGAAATCAGCACGAAAGAAAAAACTTGGCGAGATCCTGATCGAGCTGGGATCAATCGGCCGAGAGATGCTTGAAAAAGAGCTTAAGGACCAGATCGAACAAACAATATTCACAATGCTTACCTGGGAGAGTGGGTATTTCAATTTTGAAGCTGATCTATTGCCCTCACCCGAAGAGTACACGGTAGTTCTGTCGGCTCAAGAACTATTACTTGAGGGAGCACGTCATATTGATGAATGGCGTAAGATTGAAAACAAACTACCGTCTTTTGAAACCGTTCTTATCCGCCACGAAACGGATGCGAAGATCCCGTTGACCAATGAAGAGGCCAGAATAATCGAATTGATCGATGGCAGTCGCAGCATTGATGATATCCTTAAGTTATCAGATCTCGATTTCTTTGAAACCTGCCGAACAATCTACGGTTTACTTTCGGCCGGGTTCCTGGAAAAGCCCGAAAAGCCGCTTGAGAGCAAAAAAGTAACCGCGGATGCTACCGAATACAAGAATCTTGGATTTGCATTTTACAAAACAGAGATGTTTGATGAGGCCGAACGCGAGTATCGAAAGGTTTTAGAAATAGACTATCGAGATGCTGAGGCACTCTTTTATCTGGGAATGATAGAACTGGCGCGGGGGCAGTACAGTGCCGCCCGGGATAATTTTAACAAGGCGGCTGAGGTTGAACCGGAAAGGATCTCGTTATTGATTAATCTTGCTTATTTGAATACTAAGCTCAATGATTATGATACCGCTTCTTCATTCTTACAAAAGGGGTTGAGGCTGATGCCTGATAACCAGAAGATACGATGTAATCTGGGAAGAATAAAATATACAACTGGCAAGTTTGATGAAGCCGCGGTTATCTTCGAGGAGATAATGAAGAAGTCGCCGGAAATAATCACCCCTTATATATATTTACCGGTAATAATGCTGCATCAGGAGCGGCTTGATGAAGCGATCGAATTACTAAAAGCTGCTAATGACCGTTTTCCGAGGTTTTCATTTTTCTGTAATAATATGGCGGTAATCATCGAGGCGCTTGATCGACCTGAAGATGCGGAAAAGCTGTACCGGCAGGCGCTCGAGATCAATTCGAAAGACGAAAGGATAATCAAGAATCTCGCTGATTTCTACTATGAGGCGCAGATCCTTGGAGCAGCTAAAGAACTTTATGAGCGGATCACCGAGGAGAACCGTGATTGGCAAGTATTGTTCAAAATGGGTAATATTTATTTGCGTCAGGGTGATCAGAAAAATGCCTTATCATTCTGGGAGAACGCGCTAAAGCTAAACCCAAAGTCCGATATTGTGATTCGGAATATCGAAGTCCTAAGAAAAACTGGTGGAAAATAATTATCAAGACCTGTTAACCTATATTGAGGTGGAAACAGGTTTTCGATGCACAAATTATAAAGAGCGGCCACTAAAACGACGGTTGATGGTACGATTGCGTGCGCTCAACATAGAGAATTACGAAAAATATCTATTATTCTTAAAACAGCATCCCGAGGAACTCAAAACTTTGCTCGATGTCCTAACGATAAATTTATCTTATTTTTTTCGAAATCCGGAGACCTTTGATTTTATTAAGCAGAGAGTAATTCCAATACTCAAACAAGAAAGCGGATCGTTAATCTTCTGGAGTGCGGGATGCGCAAAAGGCGAAGAGCCATATTCGCTGGCAATAATGGCGGGCGAGGCGGGATTGCTGGAACGGACAACTATCTATGCAACCGATATCGATAGTGTCGCTCTGGACAGGGCGCAACAGGGGAGATTTCAAAATCTATCTTTTCAGTTCCTGGATGCCCATTTGAAGGATGAATATTTTATTCCAGACAAAAATTGTTTTGTGATAAAAGAAAAGATCAGGCAGCATGTTATTTTTAGAAAGCATGATATTTTTGAGAAATTTCCTTTTGGGTACTGTAATTTGATCATGTGTCGTAATGTGCTTATATACCTGGATCGGAATGCTCAGTCAGTAATCATCAACAATTTTTATGAGCAGCTCAAGGAGAAAGGTTTTTTGGTTCTTGGAAAAGTAGAACTTTTGATTGGTATTCTATCGATCAAACGGTTCAATGTGATTAGCCGGAACGAACATGTCTATCAGAAAGGTCATTATGCAGAAAGCTCTTGATACAATAGATTGATGGGCAATGGAATCATTGAGAGTCGGGATCGGCGAGGTGAAGGTTGCTGATGGAGAAGCCAAGTTGGTTACATATGGTATTGGGTCATGCGTGGCGATTATTTTGTATGATCCGGTGATCAAGGTCGGAGGTTTTGCTCATTGTCTGCTGCCTTTTGGGGATGGTCCAGAATTGAAATATCCTCGTAATGCGATCAATGCGATGCTCAAGGCGATGATTGATAAAGGCGCGCAGCAGAAGCGTATAATTGCTAAAATTATTGGTGGTGCAACTATGTTCGAGGGTTTTGAAAGGCACAGCATCGGCAAGCGTAATGTCGCCCAGAGCCGCAAGATACTTGAAGAATTGGGTGTTGCGGTAGTTGCCGAAGATGTTTTCGGCGATCATGGTCGATCAGTAGAGTTAAATCTGGGAACTGGTGAAGTCAGGGTCCATTCTTACCGGCATGGAGAAAAGATATTATGATTTTAATTATTAAGATACGATGAAGACAAAAATCCTGGTGGTTGAAGATTCGATACTTATGCAACGTGTTATCGGTGATATCATTGCATCAAGCGATGAATTTGAAGTATGTGGATTCGCACGTGATGTTACTGAAGGTTGGGCAAAATTCAATAAGACCTCGCCCGATCTGGTAACGCTTGATTTCGAGTTGCCGGGGGAGAATGGATTATTACTGTTGGAAAGAATAATGAGCACGAGACCGGTGCCGGTCCTGATGCTTTCTGCTCATACCAAAGAAGGAGCAGAATTGACAATAAGATCGCTGGAATTGGGTGCGATCGATTTTTTTACGAAGCCATCAGGTCCGATATCGATTGATCTATATAATTACAAAAAAGAATTGCTTGACAAAATCAGCGCCGCGCGGCAAGCCCGGATTCCTGAAGTTCTTAAAAGAAAGGTCGTTCGGCAAGCTGATACTTTTCAGGATGTATATATCGCCATTGCAGCATCGACCGGCGGCGTGCGAGCCTTGAATTATATTATACCATCGCTGCCGGCTAAAAGTGGTCTGAGGGTTATAGTCGTGCAGCATATGCCAAAGTTCTTTACCGCCAGCCTTGCTCAGCATCTCAATGAACGTTCCAGTATGGTTGTAAAAGAAGCTAAGAATAATGATATGATCCTGTCAGGCGAAGTGCTGATCGCACCGGGCGGTTTTCATATTGCCGTTGATCGCGAGGGCCGAAAGATTGTATTACTCGATTCTCCGTCGCGTCACGGCGTCAAGCCATCGGCCGATGTGCTGTTTGAATCGATGGCATTTGTCTTTAAGGAAAAAGCAGTTGCGGTGGTTCTTACGGGCATGGGACATGACGGTGCGGCTGGTGCGATTGCAGTAAAAAAACAAAAAGGAACGGTGATCGTGCAGGATCCCAGTGATGCCGTCATTGGCGGTATGCCTCAATCAACGATCAATGCAGGCGTCGCCGATTATATATTACCATTAGCTAGTATCCCGGATAGAATAGTCGATTTTATCAAAAAGAAGGAGTGATGCAGGATAATTATCATGATTTGCGTAATAAACTCGATCAATTGAAAAAAAAGATAAAGGAATTCAAACCTCAGGATGATAAATCGATCAGCGATGAGATCCGGGAGATTTACGTCGAGATCGCGAACGCATTGCGCATGTACGAGCAGATGCAAGATGAATTAAGAAACGCGGCCCATGATCTAAAAAAGCGAAAATCGTCGCAAACCGATGTGGGACGTTTCTATTCTTTTGTCAAATCGCGGACGTCGGCCGAGCTGGACATTGCTACTTTGCTTGACCGGGCATGGAATCTGATCGTAGTCGAGGATTATGATGCGGCGGTCAAGGTCCTAAAGAAAAGCCTGGATATCGATCCCAAAAACGTTAAGGCACTTGGTTTGATGGGCTTGGCGCAGATGCATAAAGGAAATTATGATCAGGCAATGTTGTTTTTCCAGCAGGTTCTTACGGCTGAGCCGAACAATTTCTTTGCGCTTAATAATCTTGGGTACATTTGTTATAAGAAAGGCATTTGGGGAGAGTCGATCGAACATCTGTCAAAAGCGGCAAAACAGACGAAGGATCGCATGGCTGCCCTTTATGCTAACTATTATCTCGGTCTCGTCTATCTTGAGCGAGCAATGATCCCGGATGCAGTACGTTTTTTTGAAGCCTCACTAAAGATCGGTCCGAATCTTCAGGAAGCATATTACCATCTTGGTATTGCTGAAACCAAACGCTATGAATTTAAGAAAGCTATAGAGTATTTTGAAAAGGGTGTTGCGATCGATCCGGACAGCAAATTTGCTCGAACGTCAAAGGATGAGATGGATAAGATAAAGCCCCTGGTCGATCCCAAGAAAATCCTTAATATCAGGACCGAACAAAAAAATGGTGACAAAGAAGAGCTCGCATAAAGTTCCACTGCAGGAAAAAATCAGAATAAAAGGTTTTATTGAAAGATTGACTAAAAATGTTGGTGACGATATTTACCGAAAATCATCCGCCCAAAAGCATGTGAAATTTAAGAGTGAGATCGATCTGATAACGCGGTTTGATCGTTCGTCACAGCGGCAGATAGTGACCGCCCTGCGGCGTGAATTTCCAGGTTTTGGGATACTGAGTGAAGAGGGACTATGCTATAAAAAAGATGCACCGATCCGATGGATAATCGATCCCCTTGATGGGACTACTAATTTTGTTCATGGGTTACCGATATGGTCGATCACGATCGCATTAGAGATTTTTGGAAATGTTATTGTCGGTATCGTGTATGACCCTACCCGCCGTGAAATGTTTAGCGCGATCAAAGAAAATGGAGCCGCCATCAACGGTAAATACATTCGGGTATCATCAGTAAGATCGCTTGACCGGGCACTGCTCGTAACTGGATTTCCCTATGATATCAGGAGGAGTAAAAAGGATAATCTAAACCATTTTAACCAGTTCGCAAAAAAAGCTCAGGCAGTTCGCCGGTTAGGATCGGCCGCGCTTGATCTTTGTTATACGGCCTGTGGTCGTTTTGACGGTTATTGGGAAATAAAATTATCGCCGTGGGACCAGGCGGCTGGTTCGCTGATCCTTAAGGAAGCAGGGGGGAGGATCACTGATTTTAATAACAATAAGTTTGATATTTATGGTGATGAAGTACTAGCTACGAACGGGTTGATACACAAACAGATGCAAAAGCTCTTAAGATATGGACAAAAAAAATCATAGGTCAAAGGCGAATTTCAGTCCGACCGCGTAACGACGCGGTTGATAAAAAAGGCCATCAAAAACCTCATCCTGAAAGCTACTAATATTATTAATGATAAGAAAAATTTCAGAGAATTTGATCCGGAATCCGATCCTGGTTGAGGCTGTGAACCACGGTGAAAGTTCGTTTTCAAAGCCGGGGCGTCGCGGATAGTATCTCAGCATTATTTCGGTAAAAGAGTGTGATAGGGTTATTGAAAATGTATCATCGATCGAATATCGAGGTCGATATGTAATAGTGCTATCGCTCCAATAATAACCAACGCCGACGCTGTTCTTAATATTACATCTAGTACTGGATTTTATTGTGTTTACAAGATTGATCATCAGATCGTTGTTTTGCATCTCAGGTATTGAAGCGTGGCGAAGATAACGGTTCCAGGTTGGATAGCACTGCCAGTAGGCATAAGTGTTATTGATGATCAAAGACTGACCTAAGATCTTGAATTTGCAGAAGGTGTTCAAACGAATGTCCAGACTCTCACTTGGTGCGGGATAGGAGAAGTATCCGGGCGAATTTATATCGAGATACGTTTGAAAGGTTTGTTCAAAAATACCTGATTCGATCTTTTGACCAATCACAAATCCTGGTTCAACGTATTTTATCTCAAGTCGCGGCGATGGAAAATTCGCAGGAAAAGAACTGCTCAATTCAATAAAAAAGCTGCCGATTCTGATATTGGTAAAACTGTATCCATAAGTACGATCATCGAGTCGTGTCAATATGCCGATACAATAGGGGAATTTCAGACGGTCAAAAATGATCGAGAAACTTGCCTCTAATTGCCGATGATGATCGCTATTTATAAACCAGTTATCAGCCATGACCTGACCCGACAGCAATGACCAAGGTAAATAATAATTAAGGGTGCAGCTGGCTTGTGAATTCAAATAAGTTCTATTTCGAGCATAATACATCGCAGTGACCGAAGGTTTTAACCAAAAATTATGCGTAATTATGTGCTGATTCACGTTCAATGTAGCACGATCAGTTGTATCCCAGTCCAAGTTATGATCGTATATGGCCTGCAGATCGAAATACCCCATTTGAAACCTTAGCATGCCGCCATAATGATCAAGACCATATCCTTCGATTGTTACATGATCACGTTCCTGGGGTATCCATAGTCTAGGTTCAGGGAAAACTACTTTCGATAGATCGGGTAATGGCAAGGTTGGATCAAAAAAAATAATATACAGGATCAGTAACATATTTTTACGATCATATATATATTATCGTCGGTCAGGTCCATTGGTCCTGCTCAATAGTCGAGCGATATTGCGCTTAAAAGGAGGTTTAATGATTCCGCGTTCGGTTATGAAGGCACTTATTAAATGATTGGGCGTTACATCAAATGCCGGGTTCGATATCATCGCCTGGCTGGCGACAATACATTTTTTATTAAAAAAGGTTATTTCATTATGTCCGCGCTGCTCGATCGGGATCGATGAACCGTTTTTTATCTTTAAATCAAAGCTTGACCGCGGCGCCGCAACGTAGAATGGAACTCCATGTGCATTTGCGATAATTGCCAGTCCCTTACTGCCAATCTTATTAGCAGTATCGCCATTGCTCGCGATTCGGTCAGCACCGATAAATATCATCGACATTTTAGGCATAAAATGAGCCGCCATATTATCACAGATGATATGTGTTTTGATCTGATTTTTGGTCAATTCCCAGGAAGTCAAGCGACTGCCTTGCAGCAATGGTCTGGTCTCGCAGGCAAAAACCTCAATTTTTTTCTTATGCTGTTTTGCCGTATATATAATGCCAAGAGCGGTGCCAATACCTGTGGTCGCTAGAGCACCGGCATTACAGTATACCATTATGTTCGCCGCCGATGGTATTAATCGCACGCCAATACGACCAATCGTAAGACAGGAATCCTTGTCTTCTTTTTCGATCAAGAGAGCTTCATGTAACAGCGCCGGATATAGCTCATCGCTAACTTGGGCACGTTCTTGCATCCGGTGAAGTGCCCAGGAGAGGTTTACTGCGGTCGGCCGGGCTTTGGCGATTGATCGAATCGCCGAATTCACCTTTTTCATGCTGTCATTGCGGGAAGCTATTACCACTCCGTAAGCGGCGGCGACGCCGATCAACGGAGCTCCTCTTACTTTTAGCTGTCGAATCGAATTGATAACATCATTTACAGTTTTAAGACGGATATAGGATTCGCGTACCGGTAATCTGGTTTGATCCAATATGATCAAATGATTTTTTTCTGGATCATATTCAACGGTCCGGAATTTTGCGATCATATTTTAGATACTGATGCCGTTATGCTGTTTTGCTGATTGTATCGTATTAAAAAGCAACATCGTTATGGTCATGGGTCCAACACCGCCGGGAACAGGCGAGATCGCGCTTGCCTTTTTGCTTACCTCTTCAAAATCAACATCACCGATCAGACGAAAACCACTTTTTTTGCTGGGATCCGGGATCCGGTTGACTCCAACATCGATGACAACGGTTCCTGCCCGCACCATGTCGGCATTTACCGTATGGGCACGTCCTGCGGCGACTACTAATATGTCGGCTTGCCGGGTTAGATCGGTCATGTTCTTGGTGCCGGTATGACATATTGTGACGGTAGCGTTCGCTAGGGCTTTTTTCTGGATCAGTATCATTGCCAGCGGTTTTCCAACGATATTGGAGCGACCGACAATCACGACGTGTTTGCCAGCGAGCTCAATATTATTGCGGACCAGTAGTTGTTGTATCCCGTGGGGAGTACAAGGAAGAAAACAAGGAGCACCGATCATCATCTTGCCAATATTTACCGGATGGAATCCATCAACATCTTTTTCCGGATCGATCGCGTATAATACTTTTGTTTCATTGATATGAGAAGGCAGGGGAAGCTGCACAAGGATGCCATGGATTTGCGGGTCAGAATTCAATTTTTTGATCAGATTAAGCAGATCGGCTTCAGGTAGATTCGCGTCATAGCGGTACTCATGAGAATCAATGCCGATCTCGGCACAGGCTTTTTCCTTAGCTGTGACATAGGATA
>MEUM01000107.1:14877-18274 GCA_001771735.1 Caldifarciminota bacterium RBG_13_43_14
CAATTTTTCAATATCTGCTTTCATCTCATCGCGCATTGTTGCAGCAAGTTCTTTACCTTTGAGCAAATTGACCATTATACCTCCTGCTGGTAACCGGATAATTATTTAATTTTTCCACTTGAAATATTAATCATAATGATACTACTGTCAACGTATTGATTGACGTGGAGAAAAGGTGAAGGGGAGCATAGGGCATCAAGAATCCAGTGTCAATCTATTATTATTTGAGCTAGACAATATCGTTCTGTTCACTAACCGTCTCACCACGTAACCAGTTGGAATGATCAGTAGTACTTCAACTGGCAAACGGTAGCGCGCAAGCCCGACATGAGTGATAATATAAACACTGGCGATCAAAATTATTGACAGTGAGATAAAAAGCATTCGGCGATGGCCCTTGATGATAGTATGAATAATACCGATTAAACCGAGTATCAGGATCGGCAAATAACCAAGAGCGTAAAATGCACGATATGATATTGAATCAGTAGATCCTGAATATTCAACCGGAGCGAACCACCAGTAATAAAATGTTTTACGCACCAGCAATGCCATGAAATTTGTCGGATTGCTGTAGATATAACCGATCGCATTGCTAAAAAAGAAATCAGCCCTTTCGCGCTCGGTCATTTCACTGAGTTCGATACGGGTGTGGCGAGGTAATGTCTGGGGTAGGAAAATATATTCGCGCGATTCACGATCATCGATACGATAATAATCAGTGCCGGTAGCCATAGGGTTATTGCCGATCCAGAAGTTGATCGAAAATTGAGTTGTAATCGGTACTATTCGTTCATGGACTATATAATTACGGATTGTCCAGGGTGCTAATATCAGTACTAATGTAGCAAAAAAAATTACGTGATTCAAGGACGGCTCCCGCTTGTACTTATTGATAAGAATCAGAAGTACGTATGCAGGAATGATCAACAATCCTATTGGATCGCAGAGTATCATGCCGCCAAACAGAATACCCGCCAAGGCATTGGTCAATAATTTTTCTTTTTTGAAAAGCATGTAAACACTGATTATCAAAAGGGTTATGAAAAGGACTATTGGTGTTATTTTAATTGTATTGTAAATGTAGGGTGGATACACGGTTAAAATGAGGGCACCTATTAATCCGGTTTTTTCATCAAAAAGGATTTTAACAAGTTTATAAAAAAAGAAAATAGTTATGATTGATAAAATAAGCTGTATCAATTTGATTGTCAGGAAGACTATCGATGTTTGTCCAAATGAATAAAAAATTGACAGAAAGATCGGGTAAAGCGGTGCCTGGCTTGATGTTGATTCCAATTTGCCGCCGGGATCATTGATTCTGGAAAATCCGCGACCTTCGGCGAGGTTGTATGCAATTTCCCCGTATTCCCAGTCATCATTTACTTGTTGGTATGTGACAATGATCGCAACGACCCTGATCAACACGGCACAAGCCAGGATTATAAAGAGACATTTTTTTACAGATAATCTTTGTAGCATTTTCTTCTCGGGTTTTGCATTGTTTCCTATGCGTTATCCCCCTCACCCTAACCCCCGTATCAAGTACGGGGCAGGTTCTCTCCCCCTCCACCTAAGGCGGACAGGTACAAGGGGGGAGAGGATAAATGAGAGGTGGTGTCTTTCTTCAGGTATTTAGGTGTTTGTGATTTTTGGACTTTTATTATATCGTCCACTATCAGTTTAGATATAGTGCGAGCTGCGCTACGATTAAGCCGTCCACAGCTAAAAGATTTTTCAGCCATAGTTTCTAGTCCCTTGCGATTCTTAAATAGATCCCGGGTCTGTTTTCCAATTTCCTGTATGCTGGTCAGATGGCGCCCGGCGCCTGCTTTTTCGATCATACTGGCAAATATTAATTCCTGTAGCGCACCACCCCGCGGATCGACAAGCAACATTGGTTTCCCATGGGCAAGACAATCGGCGATCACCATTCCTCCGGGTTTGCTGATCACAAGGTCGGCGGCGCGCATGACCGGGTGAATTGACGGTATATCATAGTATGGAAAAATATTTGGGTACGCAAATTTGATCAATCGATGATGCATTCTTTTGTTTTTTCCCGTGACAACTAATATTTGCATATCGGGGATATTCTTTTTTAGGGAATGTATTATACCGACATAGTCGACCATTTTACCCAGATAACCGGCCATTACTAACACGGTTGGAAGCCCGGGATCGATGCCGAGCAGGCGTCGTTGTTTTTCAATCGGAATCTTAGCAACGATATCATAACCTGGCTGAGCAGGTGCACCAGTGACCACGATCCTGGTCGGCAGTACGCCATAATCGATCATCTGTTGCCGGACCTGATTATTGACGACATAATACCGGTCAATATCTGGATCGGCCCATCCGGCATGTGCAGAATAATCCATTATCAGGGTATGAAACGGCACTGGAAACCATTCTTTCATTATGCCAGCGATCGCGTTGATTTCCGGCTGCATTGAGACAATGATGTCGATATCACCAATAACTTCTCGTAATTTTTTTTCTATGCTCGGTTGACCGATAACCATTCTTATGCCCTGGCGGTACAATCTCACAAAAAATGAATTCTTGTCGGTTAGACCGGCATAACCAGCCCGCCAGGCAAATTTGATTTTAAGATCACCCCATCGGCCCAATCGGTCAAAAAAAGACATCAGAGGAAAATGATCGAGAAAATTAATGACCCGGGCACAGGTTTGAGTTTTATATTCTGTATTTATTGAATTGGCGATCGCCGCCGCAGGAAATTTGTGACCTCCTTTGCGCGAACCGATCATGATTATTGCTGATCTCACAATAATTAACGTTCGGTCAGCTTATGATCGAGTACTGCTACAACCTCTTCTTTCTTCTTGGTCCGGTAATACCAGTCGATAGTGCGACGCAGGCCGTCAATGAATTTTACTTTGGGTTGCCAGCCAAGCAATCGAAGGGCGAGCTTATTATCGGCGACCCGGTTAAGGGGACCGGTTGGCATGTCCGGTTTTATCTCAATGCCGGCCTGATGACCGGTATAAGCAAGTATCTCACGTGCTGCATCGATTACCTTTATCCTTTCGTTCGTTCCCAGATTCACCGCGGTCCCATCGTTCATATGTTCGGCAGCAAGCAATACGCCGTCGACAATATCGCTGACATAGGTCCAGTTCCGGATCTGATCACCGGTTCCCCAGACAATAAATGGATTTTGTTTAACAAAAGAACGAGCGATCATTGCGATCACCGCATGATTCTCAAGCCCCCTTTCTCCATAAACAGTAAAAAAGCGGCAGGAAACAGCGGCCAGACCATATTCTTGATAATAAGCCTTTAAAGTAAGTTCACCCATTAGTTTGGCCCAGCCATACATATTATCGGCGTCATAAGGCGGTTTAACCATATCCTCGGTAAGATATATTTC
>MEUM01000108.1 GCA_001771735.1 Caldifarciminota bacterium RBG_13_43_14
ATCGCCACGGCGCCCAGAGTTTGTTCATTTTTACAAACGAAGCCGGGCAATTTCATCATTGGTCATCGGGGAACATTTGAGCGTTTTCTCGGTTTTTTTATGTTTATAATGCACGGTCACCGAGGGTTCGTTTTTCTTATCGCTATATCGGGCAGTGATTGAAGCAGCGGTTTTAAGCGCTTTTTTATTACCGATAAGAAGAGCATTTGGACTGCCGGTATCCGGCACGAACAACATTATATCTTTTGCGTTCATAAGCTTTTCTATGGTCTTATTTTCTTCTTCATGCCGGCCAACGATGAGCTTTGTTTCACCATCCAGCCGGAAGTGCCGTCCAATCTTTAAAAGATCAACATCCCTTTCTTCAATCTTTTCACTATAACGCATAAGATCCGCAAGCCGGTGACAGAATCCTGGATCGGTCAACAAACAGCCGCCGCTGGGCGATGTGTATTCGGCTATTTTCATCTGCTGGGCAAGGTTCAATGCGATCCGGCGTGAGCGCCCTTTTATCTCCAGCATTAATTCACGACTGATCAATCCCTCTTTTTCCGGGATAGTCGGCGGCAGCAACTTTCCGCTTAAAGGGCGAACTACCAAACCTTCGACCTCGGCTGTCCTTTCGATCATCATCAGCTGATCGAAATGTTGCGACATGGGTCTCTGGTCAAGCACTTCACCGGTGACAATGAAATCGGCTTTTTTCTTTTTCATGTATTCTTTTGCCTTTTTTAACATGATAATTCGGCAATCAATACATGGATTAAGGTTTTTTCCATAACCATGCTGGGGAGATCTGATTATATCAATGAAATCACCGGTAGCATCGATCACCTTCAGCTTTGGAACATCCGGCTGCTTCTTGAGCGAGAGGAAACGATGATTTACATATAAAGGAAAGGCGTCGACAAACCATTCCTGAATTATTTTAAGAGCAAGGGTTGAATCGAGACCGCCGGAAAAAAGTACTACGGCTTTCATTGTACCTTGAGAGATTTAAGCAGGTTTATCGCACTGGTGTCGGCTGGGTTCATCTTCAACCAGTCAGTGATTATCTGTACCGCGGATGCTGAATCATTTTTTTCCAGATAAAGCGTATATAATCCGATATAAGGTTGAGGCAGGCGGGGATTCATGTTCATTGCCCGGCGATAGTATTCGATCGCGCTTTCATCGGCCTCGATCGATCGATAGACCTGGGCGATTTTGATCATCATGGAAGGATCTTTGAGATCGATCAATGAAAGATAGTGATTGACACTGTCGTTAAGGCCAAGATTGGCGAATACCAGGGCAATATTCCAGTCAAAGAAATAGCTCTGATACGGTTCGAACATACGCGCAAAACGCCAGGCATCGAGCGTTCCGTTGATATTACCTTTTTCCTGATAGGCGAACCCAAGTTGATGAAGACCCAGTGCGTAATTGCTGTACAGGCGTCTTGTATTATCGTCATAATGTATATTGAAATCGTAGAACTCGCCTTCTTTTTTTCTTTTATCAAAATTATCGATAATACGGGATAGTAATTTCTGTTTTTCCGGTCCAAATATCCCGGTGTACCGGTAGGTTGTATAGAACATCTTACGGGTTTTTTCGGCATTCACATAGCTCGTTGGATTGCCACTATCACCGACCAGACGGTATACAAGGCCTTCGAGAATCAGGTATGGTTTGAATCCGCGATAATTCTCTTCGGAAACAGTAGTCGCGAAATAGATCGGGACCTTTCCTTTATACCCTTTGATGTAGCGTTCGGCAAATTCCTCCTGGGTAACGAAGTAATCCTCATTTTTTAAATTTATGCCGGCATTGGTTGCGATTATATTCCGGATCATTATATCTTTAACATAAATAACACGGCGGTCACGCGTAATAACCGGTTCGAGGCGATCGACGATAAAATCGCTGAAACTGATCGGAACGCCCCATTCGCGCAATTGCTTTATATACCAAGTAGTGTTGATCAGTGATAGATTAGCGTTAGTTACTTTACGTTTAATGCCGAGTACTTCCTGCGCGAACCATAAAGGAAATGTATCATTGTCGCCATTAGTGAAAAGAACCGAATTGTCGTCACAGTTGGTCAGCATATTATAACCATAATCGCGGGGGGTAAAATCCCCATAACGATTTGAAACTTGAATATTCGTAATGAATGGCACGACCGAGAAAGCCAGAATACCGGTTGTACCACCGATTTGAGCAAAACGGTTATTTTTGGTCTCTTTCTTCAGCCAATTCAGAAATGCAAGAAAACCAAAGCCCATGAACAGACCGAAATAGAGATGCCCGGTGTGAAAGAAATAATCACGTTCCCGTACCTCATGAGGCTGATGTTTAGGATCAGGATCGCTGGGCGAGAATTTTAAATTAAGATATCCAACCATGGCGAAAGATAGCATGAATAATATCGCCATCTTAAATATGAAGAGTTTTTTGTCCTTTCTAAAAAGATCGACAAAGCCCCAAGCCGTAAAAAACACGAATAAGGTAAGTATCACCGCACGGAAATATCGGTTAACTCCTTCATGTATGGGCTGCCAGAAAAGATATCGGACGAACAAATGCATTTGCCAAAAATAGCCGATAAAGGCGCTGTAACCGGTGGTTTCTTGGGTTTGGCGGGGCAAGGGGAGAATTTTCGCCGGACCGTACTGGGAGCGATGCAGGACATTGTTAAACTCAGCGAAATTCTCGCCGGGATTGCATTCATTGATCCGGGGAGCGATCTGCTTGCCTTCGAGGTACTGCTCCCGGACCACGGGATTCTTGTACAGTGCGGTCAGTTTGGCCGCGCGGATCGGCAGATATAACTCGGTTGAAAGTCCGGCAACAATAGCGAAAACCGAGACCCAGAAGAATTTCCAATTACTGTATTTGCGGCGATTATTAAGCGGTAATACGATGCCGATCAGAAGAATGGCGGCGAGAATGACCAGGCTGGCAACATGAAGCGAATTGGGGAATATAAAGGTTAACCCAAAAAACAAAAGTTGAAAAACCCCGAGCAGCATGAACAAAGCATCTTTAAGATAGCGGCGCTCAACGACGAGCACGAATATATAAAAAGGTATAAACATGAGAAAAGGAATAAGATGAATGCCGGTTGACAGAAATATTATATAAAAGGAAAGGATTATATATTTATGCTTGGGCGCGCTGGCCTTCAGGCTTTCATACCATAAAAATGCCAGATAATTGATCAGCAAAAAAACAAAAGTCGATGCCGCATAAACTTCGGTTTCGACCGCATTGCCCCAGTAAGTGTAGAAAAAAGCGATCGCCAGGCAGGACGCAAAGGACCCGATAATATTGGTCGTTTCATTGCTGCCATTTTTGCTGAATGAGCGAATGATACGTAGCATCAATTTGTAAAGCAGGGCAAGGGCTCCGACTGAAAACCCGAGGCCCAGTAGATTCATGTGCCAGGCCACTTCCTTGGAAATAGGTAAAATAGCTGCGATTACGCTGAAAATCATAAGCCATAAGCGGCCCAGAAGAATATAGAATGGTGTGCCGGGCGGATGGGGGACAGCCAGACAATATGCTGAGGCAATAAACTCACCGCAATCCCAGAAAGATAGCGTTGGCGCGACCGTGTAGAGATAAACTCCGCCAGTGATGATAATTAAGGCGATAAAAAATATAGTTTCAAGCTTTCTTGCACTCATCAAACCTCCTGCGATTGACATTATACACAGTTAAAATAATATTGTCAATACAGCGTAATTTTTGTCGATTTGCACCATGCACCATTTATTTGACAATTGAAAACGTTATTGGTTTAAACTAAGATTGAATAGCTGATAAATTCTTTCCCGTATTTTTCAATCTTGACAATAAAAATATTGTTATTATACTTATTCTGTTGAAGGCTCACATTATTATTTTAAGACTTAATTCTGTCCTTAAAAAAATAAACCAAATTTCCGAAAGGGGGTAATTTGATCACATTGCTCGGAATTTTATTTTTTTCGCAACTCGATCATTTTGGTTTCTCGACAATCTCGACACCGCAGACCGCCGGCCAGGCGTTTACGATCACGGTGTATGCGTATGATGCGTCTAATAATATCTATCCATATAACGGACCAGCCCGCGTGTTCGCGTCACCGGGTATACAATATGGAAGCCTGGATATAAATTTCACCAATGGCTCCTGGACCGGGCAGTTCACCGCAACCCTTGCCGATACTTATACGATAAGCTGTCAGGATTATGCTAACCCGCCCCATACCGGTCAGAGCAATACGGTTGTTTTCAATCCCAATTCTGCTTATCAATTATTGATAATAATGCCCGGTCAAACCTATTATCCTGGTATTGACAGCGGCAAGATCGGGTTGGCAAGCCCCCAGACCGCTGGTGTGAATTTCTATACCGATATTTATGAAACCGATCGCTGGGCCAATCGCGTTTCCAGTTCTGATTCGATAGAGTTGACATCCAGCGATAGTTTTGCCGCGGTAAAACCGGCTCAGCTGCTGAATGGTTATGTGAATTTGCCTTATGCGATACGCACGGCATCATCCCAGCGTCTTTTTGTGATTGATCTGAGCATCGGTGCGATACGACGGGATACGTCCTCTTATTGCAGTGTTTACCATGCGGCCTATTCCCGGCTGCTGGTTCTGCTGCCCGGCGAGAGTGCTTTACCCGGCGATACAAGCTCATCGATCGTAAATACCCCGGGCAAAAGCGGTTTGCCTCAGGATCAATATGAGGACGATACTTTTTCGGTAAGAATTTTTGCAGCTGATTCTATGTGGAATCAAACATCAACGAACGGCGGAACGATAAACCTTTATTCGGATTTCTCTTTCTCGAATCCTTCACCAGAAAGCCTCAGCAATGGTGAAGCAGATTTTATTGTATCTTTCAATAATGCCGGTGAAAATCAGAATATCTGGGCTGATGATTATCCGGTTGTTTCCTACCGGACTTATCTTGATATTCTGTCGGTGATCGATACCTCGGTCGTGACCGATAGTTTCCTGGTATATCCCAACCCGCTCGGTATTGATCATAGCAGCAGTATGGTTTTTGCTTATTATCTGAGCGCGCCCTGCAATATCCTTTTCAATATTTATGATCCATTTGGGAATCTCGTTTATGAACAGGAGATCGCATCCGGTCAAAATGGCGCGCAAACCGGTATTAACCGGTTGATCTGGAACGGCCGCAACGAACGCGGTAAACGAGTAGCCGGTGGCATTTACTACGCGATCTTAAAAGGCTGGACCCATACCGCAACTGTATTTAACCGAAAGATAAAGGTAGGTGTAGTATGGTAAAACCGATAACCGATATCAGAAAACAGATAACTGTAAACAGATTTCTGTTAACCGGGTTCTGTTTACTGCTTATTGCCTACTGCTTACTGCCTGCTGTCCTTTCTGCTCAAGACGGCGGTACGCCCGGTGCATTGCTGAATTACGGTATGACGCCCAGAACCCTGGCAATGGGCAAGACCTTCACCGGCCTGGCCGATGATCAGGAAGCAATCTATTTCAATCCAGCCGGTCTGGTACAGCTTATGTCCCATAATGTCAAATCGGCCTATCTCAGTCTTTTAGGCACTAATCTTGGTTATCTTGGTTATGCGTTACCAACCAAACGTTTTGGCTCGATCGGACTGGGTTTGATTTATCATGGTACACCGGAGATCGATTCATATAACAGCGCTGGTGATCCATTTGGCACTTTTAAATTTAATGAAAATGCTTTTTTATTCAGCTATGCTCATCAACCTGCCCCCTGGATCGGTCTCGGAACAACGATCAAAGTTTTATCCACTCGTATTGCTCAGTATGGTGCGCTGGGAATGGGTGGCGATCTTGGCGCGTTAATACTGCCGCGTCGAAATCTCACCTTCGGGGTTGTGATTCAGAATATATTGGGACCGAAGTTGACCTATATTGATCAAACCGATGAAGTGCCGCTTACTTTTAGAGTTGGAACGGCCTTGAAGCTTTATAAAGGAAGAGCTGTTCTTGCCCTTGATGTGAGCAAGAATATAATTGAATCGAGTTCGGTCGAACCGCATTTTGGCATTGAATTCATACCGGTCTTTCCTTTATTGACCCTGCGCGGCGGAATCGATCGTAATCATGTGAGCGCCGGCGTCGGGATCAGATATGACTGGAATAAACTGAGTCTCGGTTTTGACTACGCGGTTTTGCTCCATTATAATTCGAGTTATCTTGTTCCATACCGTCATAAGATCGGTATAAATATTACCTTTGCCGGGTTTCGAACCTGGGTCGATGCAGATCCAAAACGGTTCTCGCCCACCCCGGGGAGAAAAGAGAATATTGCCTGGCTCGATCTCCATTACAACACCAAGCGTGAGATCGAACGCTGGCAATTGCTGGTCAAGAACCAATTCGGTGAGGTTGTCCGGACCTATGGCGGCTGGAATGCACCGCCTTTAAGGCTTTCCTGGGATGGCCTGGACGATGTGGGGCGTGTGGTCAGCGATGGTCTATATTATTATGAAATAATTCTGATCGATGAAGCGGGTGATAATTATACATACAGCGATGCGTTGACCCGGGTAGCGACCATGGGCCCTGAAGGCGAGATCGAATTTCTACCGCAGGAGTAAACACACGGATGACACAGAGAATAATTACACAGACAAAAGAAGACACAGATGAAAAATCCAGCGAAGGAGTGATAGAATGCTTTTGATGTTGTTCCTGATCGCGGCCGATTACAATCAGTTAGTAACCGACTACGAGATCGGTCATCAGCTTTTTCTTCAGGAAAATTATCAGGATGCAGCTAAGTATTTCAAGGCGATGCTTGGAAAATATTCACGAGACGATTATGAGGATGAAATCAGGTTCCGGCTGGCTGAATGTCTGTTCAATCTTGGTGATTATTATAATGCAAAAAAATATTTCGGGCACATACTGAAAACCGGCGATAATTATTATCTTGAACCCGAATGTCTTTACGCGACCGGAATGATCGACATATTACAGAATAATTTTAAAGATGCTGAAGAAATACTGCAAAAACTACTCAAAAATCCAGCGTATCAGCAGGAGGAAAGGGCAAATTTCGCTCTGGGGGTGCTGTATTATTTCCGGGGCAGTTATGAGGAAGCCCGGGAGAAGTTAAAGGATCTCAGTTTGCTTGAAGCGAAATTTTATTTAGGCAAAACACTTTCGCGATTGGGAAAGCTGCTGCCGGCGATAACGATTTTCAAGGAAATCATTGATGTTGCGCCCAATACGCCGATCGCAGTACTGGCTGAGTTCTCGAGAGCTGAGGCGCTTTTTTTTAATAAAGACTTTGATGGTGCCAAACTGAAATTCCATGATTTCATCACCAAATACCCGAAATCATCACTGAACGATTATGCGCATTATTTTTACGCTACCTCATTGATCCATTACGGCGATTATGCATTGGCGGCTGAACATCTTTTACCCTTGACCAGACATGAAGATAATCTTCTCGCCGCGCACAGCGGCTATTTTCTAGGCATTTGCCGGATGAACCTTGGCGATGGTCTGGGTGCAGTCAGTTCTTTCCAGAGAGTAAGAGCTAATTACCCAAATACACAGATATCATCGTATGCGAATCTTCAGTTAACGAACGCCTTATTGGTTTCCGGTGATACATTGCAGGCACTGGTTTCGTCTTCGCAGCTGGCAACAATGTTCGCCACCGGCGAGTTGTCCAGTGTTGGTGAATATCTGACCGGGATGATCTATTTTCATAAGAATGATTATTTCCAGGCGGCTAATAATTTCGGTTTAATAATGCAGTACTATCCGAATTCGACCCTGCGCGAACCGGCTGCAGCAATGCATCTTTATTCATTGAATCTTTTAAGACAATATGATCATAGTGTTACTTTTGGCAGCCGTTATTTGAATGATTTTCCAGATGATCACAGCCCATGGCGGGGTCGCATGCTTTACTTCCTTGCCGAGGCATATTATTTCAAGGATAATTTCACCGAAGCGGAAAAGTTTTATCTTAAAACAATACAGGATTTCTTTGGCATCGAAGTGACACCTTATGCCCGCATTGGACTTGCGTATTCGATTTACAATCAAGACCGACAGAAAGAGGCTTATGAAATTCTAACTAAAATGAGCCAGACACCTTTCGAGGATTCTTCCATGGTGGTCGCGATCTATTTGGGTGTTGGCTATACGCAGTATAATCAAAATAATTTTGACGCCGCGCTTGATACTTTCGAGGTGGTTTACAACACCTATCCCAAGGATGCACGCTGTGCAGTGCCGGCTTTGTTCTATTCCGGATTGTGTTACTATAATCTGGAATATTATATGCAGGCAATTGAATCATGGGAAAGACTGATCAGCACTTTTCCGCTTTCGGATAAGTCGGCTGAAGCAGCATTTCGCGCCGGGGATACCTATTTTAAAGCCATTGAATATGAAAAAGCCCGGGCGTTATTCCGTTGGGTCGTTGAGAACCATCCTTTAAACAGTTATGCACGTTCGAGCCAGCAGGTGATCGGTCAGAGTTATTATAATGAACAAAAATTCGATGATGCGATCCGCGAATTCCAGAAATTCCTGGACCTGTTTCCAACTTCGGACGAAGCAGCAAGCGCCCGAAAAAGCATGGAGATGTGTTATTACCGCAAAGGGATCGAATCGATCGATGAGATGAAGCTGTTTGTTGAAAAATTCCCGCAAAGCGAACTCGCGGCCGACGGCCAGTATCAGATCGCAAACAATTATTTCGACAAAAAAGAATACGAAAAAGCGGTCGACGAGTTCTTGAAAGTTGTTGTGAATTTTCCGACATCGTCTTATGCACCCGATGCCCTGCTTCTGGCGGCAGAGTCGTCTACCAATATCGAGAACTGGAATAAAACCGCTGAATTATACCAGCGTTATCTTGCATATTTCCCGGAAGGTTCCCAACGCGATGCCGTGTATTTCAATCTGGGGACCGCTTATTATAATCAAAAATTATATGGCGAAGCGTTGGTAAACTTCAAAATTGCGGTCGATTCATTTCCTGATTCACAATATCGCGAGAACGCCAGCCATAATTGCAATATTTGCGAAAAATTGCTGGGTGAAGAAGGAAAAACCG
>MEUM01000109.1:0-7186 GCA_001771735.1 Caldifarciminota bacterium RBG_13_43_14
CATAACGACGAGAAATGATAATAATCTGGTCAGCGCCGAATCGATACTGTACTCGAAGCCGATTTTTAATAAACCGCTGCCTGATTCGGTGATCGATTTTATTTTTCCCGATGATGCGGATATCGAAGAGATCACATGGTAATGCCAGTCATACTACTCTGCGTGATGAATACCGTATCCGGCGATTATCTTGATGATCTCCGATTTATTCGCCGGACGCACCACGAACATCAAATTTACTCAATTGCCGATGAATCCGGATACACTATGCGTGAGACCAATGAAGCCCGCCTGCTGCTTGGGGGAATCGTTAGATTATATCAGATCTTTGTTTCGCCGCAAGGACCGCCTGGCTGTAATTACACAGTGACCTGCTCGCAATTCATGGCCCGGGCAGTGCGTGATCACGGTGCTATTCACGGAATACTTATGACGGCCGACCGGCTTGACCGCTGTATACGAAGCGCGCGCCGATATTATCCGATCGATCCGGTAAGCGGCCGGGCAATCGACCATCCGATCGAAACTTACTATCTCGGCAAAAAAGGCCGAAGGTTGAGCCTACATTGACCATACTTATTCTTTTCAAAATATTTTCATTGACCGCGGCCGATAGCACTTATGCTGATTCCAGCGGCACCGACTACTACGAAGCCTCCAATGTTTTAAGATTTGCCGATCATCTTTACCAGGAAAAAGATTATTTCCGCGCCGCCGGAGAATATTACCGTTATCTTTTCAGTTTTGATACTTTTCCGCCCAATACTGATTCGATCTACTATCGGATCGGTGCCTGTTTCAAAAAAGGCGGCAATTACAGTAAAGCATCTGATTTTTTTATGAAAAGCGCCCAACTGTCCCATGACCCGTCTTTTATATCCAGCGCCAATTTTAATATCAGCAAAAGCTACTCGCTTATTAGTAATTATGAACGATCCAATGAGTTCATTGGCCGGCACATCAGGGAAGATGATGACCCGGTCCAAAAGAAAATGCGGCAGCTCCGGGTGGCAAATTATCTGTACACTGCTCGCTGGCAACAGGCCGCAGACCTGCTCCGGTCAGAAATCGACACCGATACAATCACTAATTTATTGAGGAGATTCACCAATGAGGGTTTGACCTTGCCCCATAAAAGTGCGGTATTAGCCGGCGTTTTTTCGACAATAATACCGGGCAGCGGAAAACTCTACACTAATCGTTTCTATGAGGGCATGCAATCATTCTTCACCGTCGGGATCATGGGCTGGCAATCCTGCGATGGATTTAAGAGCAGCGGTATTTCCTCTTTTAAAGGCTGGGCATTCGGCGTGGTTGGCGGGCTTTTTTATCTGGGTAATATTTATGGCTCGATTGTGGCGGCTGAAATTTATAATGAAGAAATAGAGAACAAACATATCGAAAAGATACGGGTTTATGTTAATATTGATATTGATTATTAATGCATTATCGGCGGGTCAATCCAATGATGCGGCGTTAAAACTCGCCGATAAATATTTTGATAATGGCTTATACGATCATGCAATAACCGAATATAAGAGATATTTATTTCTTAAACCCACCAGCCCTTTTGCCAGTCAGCTTCATCAACGCATCGCTCAAATATACCGTGATCAGCATCAATGGGCATGGGCGATCGAGGCCTATCGCCAAGCGATCGCTTGCGAAGCTAATGACAGCATACAGGCTGAGCTCGAGATCGATCTGGCGATAACTTATCTCGCCGCCAGTAATTACAGCGCGGGTGAATTCCAGTTGATCAAAACTTCTATATACAACGATGACCCGGCTATTAAGAAACGCGCTGCATTTTTTCTCAGTATTGCTGCGCTGCATAATCACAAATGGGATGATGCAGAAAAGTATTTTAACGATTATTTTGAATATTGTTCTGATCCGAATTTAAAAATAGAATTTGATTCGGTATTTCAGGCAGTACGAAAAAAGAAATTAAAATCAGCATCGCTTGCCATGTGGCTATCTACACTTTTGCCGGGTTCCGGACAGCTTTACGTTGGCGATTATGAGAACGCGCTTAATGCTTTTGCCCTTAATGGGGTTTTTGGTTACTGGATTGGATCCCGGTTATTGCTTAAAGACTGGGGCAATGCGCTTTTGATCTGGCATTTTCTTGCCCGCAGGTATTATTTCGGCAACCGATATCATGCCCGACGCATCGCCGAAGAATATAACCAAAACCTCAAGCAGGAAGAAATAAACAGCATATTGGACTGCCTGCAATAATTTCATTACCCTCGCCTTGATCCCGCACAAACTATGAGGCAGGCCCTCTCCTTACAAAGTTTATCGATAAACCCCTGAATAATCCAGATTGTCTTAACTATAGAAGGGGGCAGAAATGAGCTACGGTTTTATAAAAGAAGTTGATCTTTCTTTCAGTGTCGCGGTGTTAAAAACCGAGGAAGCGCTTAAAAAACAGGGCTTTAGCATTCTTACCAGGATTGACGTTCAAAGCAAGTTTCGAGAGAAATTGAACATTGATTTCCCGAAATATCTGATCCTTGGAGCCTGTAATGCACAGCTCGCTTATCAAGCAATTAAATCCGAATGGAATATCGGGCTTTTATTGCCATGTAATGTGATTATCTATGAAAAAGATAAAAGCGTCTGGGTTGGTATCATCAAACCGGCCCAGGCAATGTCGATGATCGATAATGATGAATTACGCCGGCATGCCCGAAAGGTTGAGGATAAATTAGAGCAAGTTTTCGAGAATATCTAAGGAGGAAAATATGCTTAAAAAGATCTTTTTAGCAATTGCCATGCCTTTAATTATGGTCTTCGCGCATGGCTATAATTGGCACATGATGGATTGGGACCAATCTTATTTTGGTCCAGGAGGTATTATCATGTTTATAGGATTTCTGTTAATTATTGCCATTGGTGCATACTTTGTCCTGAGAAATACCAATATCATTAAACCGCTGAAAAACGATACCGCGCTGGAAATATTAAAGGAAAGGTATGCCCGGGGCGAAATAACCAAAAATGATTTCGAAAAAATAAAAAAGGATATATTATAAAAGACAGTTCTTAGTTCCTGGCTATTCACGGATTACGGATTACCGATTACCGAGTACGGGTATGTTTCTACCGTCTCTCCTGTATTCCGACCAGATGCCCTTGCATGCCGGTTTTTATCTTGGCCGCATTGGCTTCGTCAGTGTCAATATGCATGGCCAGCCGGAAATCAGGATGCACACGGACCAGCACATCACCAAAAACCAGCTTGCGCTCGCCCTCGACCCGGATCATGACGATATCGCGGTCTCTTAACCCGAACGATAATGCTTCTTCGGGCGACATATGTATATGACGGGCCGCGCAGATCACCCCTTCAGCAAGATGACTGCTATCCTTGCCCTCAAGGGTTAAACCCGGACTACCGGCAATATCTCCGGATGCTCGTATCGGTGCTTTCACCCCTAATTTGAATTCTTCCGTGACCGATATCTCAACCTGACTTTGTTTTCTTGCTGGTCCCAACACTCTAACCTTTTCGACCCGTCCTTTGGGCCCGATCAAATTCACCGTCTCATTGCATGCATATTGACCTGGCTGGGAAAGATCCGAACGGTGGGTCAGTTCATAACTGGCACCGAATAAAGCGTTCACATCTTCACGCGACAAATGCACATGATGCGCCGATACTTCGATCGGAATTGTTTTTTGTTTTTGTTCGCTGATCGATTCATTGATATGGTGTAATCCTAAAGCATATATGCTTTCGCGCGCGATCATTCTGCCTTCATCAGTCGGTACGACCAGGATCTTTACCGCGGAGTGTTCTTCGGAAATGTCGGCGATCTTACCCGCACCGGCCGGTACGGTCGTATTAAGTATCTCGGATACCTGAATGCCCATATACGACAATCCCTGGCATGCAAGCCCTCTTACCCAGGCACTATTCTCGCCGATGCCGCCGGTAAAAATCAGCGCGTCCAGACCGCCCAGTGCCGCAACATAGGCGCCGATATATTTTCGGATGCGATAACCGAAAACATGAACCGTAATAACCGCCCGTGAATTGCCCGAACTTGCCTGTTCCTCTATTTCCCTGAAATCACTAGAAATACCCGAAAGTCCTTTCAAGCCGCTTTTCCGGTTCAGAATATTATCGATCTCGTCGACGGATAGATTTTTATCGCGCATGAGATACATGATTATCGAAGGATCGATATCTCCACATCTGGTACCCATTATTAACCCTTCGAGCGGGGTTAAACCCATGGTCGTATCGATGGACTGTCCATGATCAATAGCTGCAATCGAAGCGCCGCTGCCCAGATGACAAGTAATGATCTTCAGTTCTTTGAAATCGCGCTTTAGATATTCGGCGGCTTTCAGGGCTACATAATTATGCGATATACCGTGGAAGCCATATCTCCGGAACCGGTCTTTCTCATAAAATTCATAAGGCAAACCATACATATAAGCGTGCACTGGCATACGCTGATGAAATCCGGTATCGAATACCGCAACCTGCGGGATCTTGGGCATCAATTTCGTACTTTCCCAAATCGCCATTAAATTCGATGGATTGTGAAGCGGTGCAAGACTGCAATTTTTTTCTATTTCCCTGACGACCTCATCATCAATAACCACCGGCTTACTATATTTTTCTCCACCGTGAACGACGCGGTGACCAACTACGGTTAGTTCGTTCAGATCTTTCAGAACTCCGCTGTGTTTATCAGTAAGAAGATCGATTATTGATTCAAGCGCTTTGCTATGATCGATCGATCCCAATTCCTTGATGATCTTTCCCTTCCCTGATTTTGAAATGATCAATGAATCGGCCAACCCGATTTTTTCCACTATTCCTTCGATGTTATTGGTTTCAAGAGCCGTATCAAAATAGCTGAATTTTAAGGATGAACTCCCGCAATTCAATACCAGGATCTTCTCGGAGGTAGCCGTAGTCAATCTCAAGCCGTATGGATCAGGTATGCTATGCCAGGCGTCAAGGACTCGCGACTGCTCTTCTTTATCCTGCTGACGCACACGAAGTCTCTCGCTAAGTGTTCTAGCCATTGTTTTCACAGTATCGGGATTTGTAAACAAAAAGTTTGAAACAAGATCATGATGAATGATCAATATCTCACATTTAGTGAGGGCAACGACATCAGCACAGGTCGGCTCGCCGGTGAGCAAAGACATTTCTCCGAGCACATCGCCCGGTTTTATAAGTCCAAGACGCCTTTGCTCGCCCATCTGACCGGCAACTACCGCCTCGGCCTCGCCCGCGCACATTACGCCCAAAAAAGTACCGGGTTGGCCAAATTTAATAATCACATCTTTTGGATTAAAAACCTTCAATTCGCTTCTTTCTATTAATTCTTTCAGCTTTTCTGTGGAAAAACCATGGAATAGAGGCATTGAATGCAATAATTCAGCTGTATTTTCCATAATTAATATCCTCCTAATTTTTCTGTTGCAGTTATTTTGATTTTAATGAAATAGCTCTGTGTGTCAAGCTTGCGTGGCGCTTGAAAATGAAATTAAATTGGCTATAATAATATGTCATGGTAAAAAATGCGAAATTACTAAGAAAGCTCGATAAACAGAGAATTTCTAAAGAAAAAGTGGATGTGCAACAAAATTATCGGATTATAAATGCCCTTTATCAGGAAGCAGTCATGTTTGGCGTATTTCCATTAAAACATAAAAAACTTGATGTTGATCATAAAATTAGAATCGCGCGTATATTGAACAATGTTTAAAAAACTACTTAAAAAACTGGCAAAATATCTATCCAAATATCGTATCCCCTATATGATCATTGGTGGCCAGGCAGTGCTTTATTATGGCGAGCCGCGATTGACCAAGGACATTGATGTAACATTAGGAATAACGATTAATGAAATTGCCCTGATCTTAAAGTTAGTTAAAGCAACAGGATTGTTATTACGTATTAAGGATCCAGTTGCCTTTGCTAAAAAAACAATGGTGATCCCTGCTTTTGAAAAAATAAGCGGTATTGGTATCGATTTTATATTTTCAAATTCTCCTTACGAACGGCAGGCAATTAAAAAAGCTAAAAAAGTTCATATCGATAAAGTAAAATTAAATATTGCAGCCTTGGAAGATGTTATTATTCATAAATTGATCGCCGGCCGACCTCGGGATATTGAAGATATTAGATCAATAATTTTAAAAAATCCAAAGTATGACAAAAGGTATATTGTGAAATGGTTAAAAAAGTTCGACGGATTGCTTAACACTAATTACACTATCTGTTTTCGCAGTTTAATAGAAAATTTATAACACCCCGTCACCTTACAAGGGGAGAGGATATTTGTTTGCAGCGACACGGTCGTTGCACTCCATAAAAGAGCTTGAAAACGACCCCCTTGACAAGTGACTACCCAAATTTATAATTTAGTAATTATCCTTAAAGTCGGGGTATAGATGTATAACAAGCCAGAGGCAATTTCTGGCGAAGGAGAGGTTGTATGAAGCATATCTTTATAGTCATAATGTTATTCGTTATGGCGAACACCCTACAAGGAAAAACAATGCTTGGACCACAAATACAAGATGAAATGATCAGGGCCGGCAATACACCGATCGAAATACTGATCGTGATGCAGGAGCAGTCGGATGAACAACTGCTGGCTCAATTGACCGCTGATCTGCCAAGAAGAGAAAAGCGCCATGTCGTGGTCGAAGAACTGAAAAAACTGTCGGCAAGGACCCAGGAACCGGTGCTTAATTATCTGGATCAGGCAATGCGCGACGGCAAAGCCGAAGAAATAGTGTCGCTCTGGATCGTGAACGCGGTCGCCTGCAAAGCGACGCCCGAGATCATCAATATGATCAGCAGCCTGGAAGGCGTTTTCTATATTGAATCGTCTAATATTATATCCGAGAACATACTGCTCACGGATGGCGAACCTGAACCGGTCGAGGTTTTGTCCCGAACCGTCGAATGGAATGTCCGTAAGGTCGCGGCTGATTCCTGCTGGGCGCTTGGCTTCAAGGGTCAAGGAGTGATCGTGGGCCTGATTGATACAGGATGTCGTTATACTCATTATGATCTGCGCAATCACATGTGGACCGATGCCAATTATCCGAATCACGGATGGAATTTCGAATTGAATAATAATGATCCTAATGACGCTCAGGGACATGGCACGCATTGTTCGGGAACAATCAGCGGAGA
>MEUM01000109.1:7259-7697 GCA_001771735.1 Caldifarciminota bacterium RBG_13_43_14
CTAGCATCGCTTATTTTATTGCCGCTGGAAATGAAAGAACCAGCGCAGGTTCATCCTGCCCAATACCTTATAATTTGCGCTGTCCGGGTGATAGTCCGGGTCCATGGCATCATCCCGCTGAAGCACCGGGGTTATTAGGCGGCGCTATTTCCATTGCCGCCACTGATATTAATGATGCATTAGCTAGTTTTTCATCATGTGGACCAAGCTGTTGGGAATACGCGCCCTGGTATTATGATTATCCCTGGCGGCCTGGTGCTGGTTTATTAAAACCCGATTTTGCCGCGCCCGGAGTCAGTATTATATCATGCTCTCGAGCTAATGACAGTGCCTACACAACAATGAGCGGTACATCAATGGCAACGCCTTGCGCGGCCGGCGTTGCCGCCTTGCTGCTTTCCAAGAATCCCAATCTTACCGTGGCTCAGATCGACAGCC
>MEUM01000110.1 GCA_001771735.1 Caldifarciminota bacterium RBG_13_43_14
ATGAATCCGACCGCGACAAATTGGGAAAATCTGCCGATCGGTTTTCAGAAGTCTAATCTGGCTCAAATCTACCCACCCAATTTGACGAAGACCCTAAAATGTAATAAGAATTATATAAAAAATGTCAAAATGTCAAGCACCGTCCCCAAATACTCACGTTACTTTTTTTCAGCCTGTAATCGCTTGCGTATATATTCAGCTCGTTTTACATCCCGTTCATACTCTTCCAATACTTCTCCAAAATAAATCTGGATATTGGCCGGTCGGCTGACTAGTATTATCTCGTTTAATGTATCCAGTTCAACGTCTTTTATAAAACCTGTCCCGACGCCGAATCGAACTGCGGACACTAAATTCAAAACCTCATCGCTACTAATTATACGAGCTGATCTGAGAACGGCAAGACTGCGTGCAACTTTATCTTCAAATTCATACCGGGCTTTATTCATAATCACATCTCGGGCCTTCATTTCGATATCAATAATCATATGAGCAAGTTTAACTATCGTATCGATCAACTCCTCCTCTTTCATTCCCAGAGTCTGCTGATTAGAGATCTGAAATAAATTACCTTTAGTATCACTGCCCTCGCCGAACAGACCGCGAACCGCCATCCCGATCTGAACTGCACCCTTAAGAACTTTTTCAACTTCATTAGTAAAAACGAGTGCCGGCAAATGGAGTAAAACCGAAGCGCGTAAACCAGTTCCGATATTAGTCGGGCATGAAGTCAGGAATCCGTATTTCTTATCGAAAGCATAGATAAGTTCCTCGCCTATTGTCGTCTCGACCTCAAACGCCTCGCTGGCAATTTCCGGAAAATTCAATCCATGAGATAATGACTGAATACGCAAATGATCCTCTTCATTTATCATTACCGTTACATTACCTCTTTCAGTTATGAATAATGCCGATGGTTTTTCACTTTTCAGGAACGCAGGTGAAATAAGATAGCACTCAAGCAGGCTTTCTTTATCGAGCATAGAAAGATTTTCCATGCCGAAAAATTTTCCTTTTAATTTACCGGTCAAAACGTTTTTCAATAATTCAAGCAGTTGTTCGCAATGGTTGTGCTTCATCTTCAGTTCGAATGGTAAATCGGCCAGGTTTCGTGCGATCCGAATTCTGGACGATACTACGATTTCATCGTATTCACTGTTCTTTTCCCGATCTTGTGATGGAAGAAACCATCGAATATTATTTATTATCTTCGATGCCATATTTCTTCAGAAGATCACGGATCTTCGCCGCCTCCTCATACGCTTCCTTTTCCAGTACTTTTTTCAATTTTGCCCGCAGCTTAAATATTTCAAAACCATTCTTTTCACCCCTAACCGGATTTCGACCAACATGACGGTCGCTTTGATGTATCTGCTTTAAAAGATTATTGATCTGCGGACTGAACTCGCTTAAACACTTGCTACAACCAAAACGTCCAATGCGTTTAAATTCAGCAAGCGACAGACAGCAATTAGTGCATATTATTTTTTCATCTTTGGCGCTCTTTTCCTTGAGCATTTTCTGCAGGATCTCCACTGGTGACATTTTCTTAGCCATAAGCAATCCCCTTTTGTGAGCACATTGCTCGCAAAGGTGAAGTTCAACGATCTTCCCCGGATTTACTTCTTTAAAGAAGATCGTAGCGGGCTTATTTTTGCAATCGTCACATACCATATAATTGTCCTTCCCTTAATTGATAATTAATCGTACAGACTCGCTTAAAATCAAGCGAATGAGTAACCAGCACGATTGTCCGACCTTCACGATTTAGACCAGCAAAAATCTCCATCAGTTTAGATGTATTTTCATCATCGAGATTGCCGGTCGGTTCATCCGCGAGGATCAGCAAAGGCTCATTAATCAAGGCACGGGCAACCGCGACGCGTTGTCTCTCGCCACCGGAAATCTCATCCGGTAAACGGTCTTTTTTACCTCCAATGCCAAGTTTCTCAAGTAATTCCTGAGCTTTATCATATACCCTTTTATGATTTTGCCCATTGATCAGACCAGGTAGCATAATGTTCTCAAGACACGTAAATTCGGTTAACAAGTGATGGAATTGAAAGATAAATCCGATCTTAGTATTCCTTATCGATGATAGCTCCAGATCCCGATAATTCAGAAGATTGATGCCATCCAGATATACTTCCCCACTGGTCGGTTGGTCAAGGCCGCCGATGACATTTAATAAAGTCGATTTTCCGCAGCCGGATGGTCCATAGATGCCAAGAAATTCACCGGTCCGGACCTTAAGATCGAGCTCCTGCAACACCCCAACCGTTTCATGTTTCAAATAATATACTTTATTTATGCATTTGAGTTCAAGAATGTTACTCATTACGCAAAGCCTCAACGGTTATCAGATAGGTCGCACGAATAGCTGGATATAATGTCGCCAAGAAAGTAATCACGATCGCCGCGGCCGCCGTGATAACAAAATCACCGGTCTCCATCTCGACCGGCAGCGTTTCAATGAAATAAACATCACCGGGCAGATTTATGAATTCGTACCGGCTCAATACCGTACATGCCAAAAATGAAAATACCAATCCCAGCACCGTCCCGGCAATACCAATGATCAAACCGTGAAATATGAAGATCTTCATTATCCCGATTCGTGATATCCCGAAAGACCTCAGAATACCGATCTCTTTCGTTTTCTTTTTTACTAAATTCGCCAGAGTTCCGACAATATTAAATCCGCCAACCAGAATTATCAGAGCAAGAACGATAAAAGTAACGATCTTCTCCAATTTCAGGGCGGCAAAAATATTCCGATTACTTTCAATCCAATCCTTTGCCCGATATGGATAAGCAAGTTTTTCCTCGATGATCTTTGAATAAACAGGGGTTTTGTAAACATCGTTGACCTTCAACTCGATACCGCTAACCATACCTTTCATATCGAAAAGTGCCTGAACATCCTTGATATGCATTATCACCAGGATCGAATTGTACTCATAATATCCAAAATCGAATATACCCTTGAGAACAACTTTCTTCACTCGCGGCAATACACCGAATTGATCGCCAAATGGATAGGCAATGATCAATGTATCGCCAATATCAATGCGCAAATTATGGGCAAGCTCAATACCAATCACACAACCGTCCTTAAGTTCAAATGCACCATCAACGATCTTACTTGAGATCTCGGTGATCGTACGTTCGAGTTCGGGCTCAACTCCCTTTAAAAACACACCATCCATTTGCCGCTGGAACCGCACTATCGATTTCTGAGCAACGAACGGCGCCATGCCTTCGATAAAGCTCTCGCTTCTTAATTTATCCATTATCATTGCATGGTTATCCAGAGGTTCGTTGAAATATTTACCAACGATTATATGAGGGGTACCGCCAAGTATCCTTCTTCTCAATTCGTTCTGGAATCCGTTCATCATCGAAAGGGTAATAAGCAGTGCCGCGACCCCAACAACTAAACCACCGATCGCGATCGTTGTTGAAAGGGAAAAGATTTTTCGTTTTTTCGAATATAAATAACGACGGGCGATAAAAAACTCGGTGTTCATGTCAAATGTTTATTTTCAATGCTTTTCTTTACGTAATTGGGGGAAAAGGATGACATCCCGGATTGACGGTTGATTTAAAAGAACCATGCAGAGCCGATCGATCCCGATACCAAGACCACCGGTCGGCGGCATACCGTGCTCGATCGCTTCGATGAAATCTTCATCCAATTCTTTTATTCCCTCCGCCTTCAGCCTGAGCTGTTCTTCAAATCTCTGCCTCTGCTCAACTGGATCATTAAGCTCAGAAAATGCATTCGCTATTTCCATGCCAAAGATCATTAATTCAAATCGCTCAACTAAACGTGGGTCATTACGATGGACTTTGGCCAGTGGTGATATTATTTTTGGGTGATCGATCACAAAGGTCGGTTCGGTCAGATCCTTCTGAACGATTGCGCCGAACAGCTTGTCGATTTTTGTGCCATGACTAAGCGGTTCGGGATCGATTCTGTACTCCCTGCAGGTTTTATCAAGGACCTTACCATCGACATCAAGGACATCATAACCGAGCATCGCATTCAGGGTATCTACGTATTTTAGACGCACGAATGGTCTTTTGAAATCGATTTTCTTATCGTCGAATTGCAGCACTTTTGTTTCCTCCATACTTTCGATCAGATGTTCGATCAGCAATTCGACCATATCCATTATTCCGAAATAATCCGTATATGCTTGATAGACTTCAATCATAGTAAATTCAGGATTATGGTAACGGTCAATTCCTTCATTGCGGAAATCCCGGCACACTTCATATACTTTTTCAAAACCGCCAACGATAAGTCTTTTAAGATATAGTTCATCAGCGATACGAAGATACATCTCTTGATCAAGGGCGTTATAATATGTTTTGAAAGGATTCGCTTCGCCTCCTCCATAGATCGGTTGCAGCACCGGTGTCTCCATTTCAATAAAACCCCGATCATCAAAAAACCTGCGAATAAGGGTCAGCAATCTTGCCCGCTGTTTAAAAATATCTCGAATCTGAGGATTAGCGAGCAGATCAAGATAGCGCCTTCGATAACGCAATTCAATATCAGTAAGGCCGTGAAATTTTTCGGGTAAAGGTCGTAAGCTCTTGCTGAGTAGGACAAAATCACTTACGATTACCGTGATCTCACCGGTCTTGGTCCTGAAAACCTTACCCTTTACTCCCAGAAAGTCGCCGATATCAAGCAATTCCAGTTGTGTAAACCGCGTACCCAATTGATCCTGCCTCAAATATATCTGTAGCCGGTCGTTTTCATCAGCCATCGTTATAAAAATTGTTTTGCCATGGCCCCGTACGGTCAGAATGCGTCCACAACACATGGCCTCAGTCTCATCCCGGGACAAAATATCGAAATTATCTTTGATTTCTTTAAATGTATGAGTACGATCAAAACGATAAGGATAAGGATTTATTTCCAATTTGGTCAGAGAATCCATCTTCTTTAAACGCTCTTCCATAGCCTTACTATATACCAAACCAGCAAGACGTCAAGGCGTTTATTTACCGATGGCGGATAACCGACTGCTGATTACCGTTAACTGTTATCCGTTATCTGTCATCTGTTATATTGACGCCATTATCATTTTTGCTATAATCAAAGGGTGAGAGAAAAACGACTTGCTACAATATTATATGCGGATTTGACCGGATTTACTCAATTGACTGCAAGCCTTGGAGCAGAAAAGATCGCCGAGTTCGTCAATGACTGTTTTAAAGAGATCGATGAAATAATACATCGATATAACGGAACGGTGATCCGTCATGAAGGTGACCGGGTCATGGCTGTGTTCGGGGTACCACGGTCCCATGGCAATGATTCATATTGTGCGTTGATCAGCGGTTTGAAAATTATCAGTGAAGCTAAAGAATTCCCTCATGAAATCGGCGCTCATATTGGGATCGCCACCGGTGAGATTGTATATGAGGACCAGAATATATTCGGGTATGTTACCGAAACCGCTTCTCAACTCGAAGAATTAGCGCCGGTCGATGGGATATATGTCGATACTAATTGTTATCTTTTAAATAAATTCCTTTTTGACCTCAAAGAGATTGAAGATCAACCAATAAAGTGCTATCAACTGATCGGTGAAAGACGGCGATATAAAGAATATGAAAATACATTTGTTAACCGCGAGCGAGAGATCTCGGATCTTTCCCGAGCGTTAACAAAAAAACCCCGGGTAATATTTGTCGTCGGTGATGCTGGTATTGGTAAGACCAGATTGATCAGTGAGACAATAAGTCGTGATCCGATCAACAAGGAAAATCAATACTACACCGCCTCCTTTCTATCAATGAACAAATGGCAATTCTATGAATCAATTGTTAAAATGATGAAAGAACTCAATCCCGATCTTACCCCAGGTAAATCAAGGGACTTACTCTCCGATGATTACATCACAAAATTGCACAACGAATATTATGAATATATCGTCGCTGAAAGTCATAAAATACCGCTGATCCTTCATTTCCAGTATTTCGATCGGGTTGATCAACAGTCCTTTGAATTTATAAAATTCATCATTAATAATTTTGAATCGTATCAGATCGCGCTGATCATGGAAATGCAAAAGGCGATCCCGTCAATAATCGATGCGGTCAGAACAATCGCCGCCGATAGAACAAAAATTATTTCGATTGCGCCGCTTGATCATAACGGTCAGATCGCGATCGCCAAAGAAATAATGGGGCTTGCCGAAATCCCGGCTGATATCGAAGAAAAAATTATTTATTATGCAAATGGTAATCCACTTTATCTGACCGAATTGTGCAATTATATCAAAGATCAATGGCAACATGAAAAAA
>MEUM01000111.1:0-1711 GCA_001771735.1 Caldifarciminota bacterium RBG_13_43_14
ACGGGGTTTAGAGTTTCGTGCTTAGAATTTAGGATTTTATAAAACCAGTATCATGAATCCTGGATCATGTATAAATCTTTGGCCGATTACGGTTTACGGATTACGCTCTGCGGTTTTCTTCAGTATTCAAACCTGGTCCTTGATATCGCCAGGCATATGCCAATCGCTGCATAAAGCGCCAGCATTGATGAGCCTCCGTAACTTATGAAAGGAAGGGTTACGCCAGTAATTGGCAATAAACCCATAGTCATGCCGATATTCAAAAATGACTGATATCCGACCCAGGCAAAAACACCAGCGGCAACAAGGCTTGCAAATCGGTTCTTTGATTCTCGAGCCAATAACAACAAACGGTATAATAATAGAAATATCAGAACTGTAACTATTAATATACCGATAAGCCCGAATTCTTCACCCAGGCAAGAAAAAATGAAATCAGTGTGCCGTTCTGGAAGGAACTCGAGTTTTTTCTGAGTGCCGGATAAAAATCCTTTTCCAATAAGCCCCCCAGATCCGATCGCGATCTTTGACTGGATTATCTGCCAGGACATTCCTTTGGGATCGACCCATGGAGAAAAAAAACTTATGATCCGGTCGCGCTGATATGATTTGAGCGCATTCCATATAAAAGGAGTTGATAATCCGATAAGAAAATTTGAAGAAACCCCATATATCAGATCGAACAGCTGTCTTTGCCAATATAATAGAAGGATTAAGCCGGCAAAATATATTACCCATACATAGATATTAAAGCTAAGAGCGGCAGCGAGTATCGGTGAGAGAAAAATGAAGATTTTAATAAAAGGCATGCCAGCCCAGTATAGCATCATGATCATTATCGGGATGAATATCTGAGATGACCCAAAATCAGGTTCAATGAATATGAGTATGGCCGGGATCAAAAAGATTAACAATGGTACAATAATATCTTGTATCTTCGATAGTTTCTTACGTGATGAAAGCACCATTGCCGCAAAAATGATCACGGTCAATTTGGCAAATTCAGATGGTTGTAATGTAATATCGCTGATATGAAATCGGTTTTTTGGGTACCCAGGGACAAAGAATACAGCAATGAGCATGACGATCGTTACCAGATACAATATCCATGCAACTGAGGACCACATACGAGGTTGAGGCCGCACAAAAAGGAGGGCGATTATTGCCGAGATCACCAGCCAGATCAATTGTTTGATAAGTATATCCTGATCAGAAGTAGAATATATCATCAAAAGGCCGATCGTGGAAAGAATGATAACGATTATGAATATTGTGTAATCAATTCTCTTTTGCATAAGCAATTCGTTTTTTTTGATTGAAATAGACATTGAATATGCGGCCGGCGATCGGTGCAGCTTGACTGCCACCGTGACCGGCATTTTCGATAAAAACACACACCACTAGCTCCGGGTTTTCTCCCGGTGCGAAACCAACGAATATTGAGTGGTCTTTGCCATGAGGATTCTGAACCGTGCCGGTTTTACCGTAAACATCGAAGTCCCTGATGCGGGCTAATTGTCCGGTCCCTGAACTTACGACTCCCTTTAGACCTTCAATTACGGTTGACATTGCTGCTGAATCGACATTCAGTTCCCTGATTTTTGGTTCTGGAAGTTCGATTAAGTATGGTTTAGGTATTTTCCCATGATTTGCCAGTCCGGCATATGCGCAGGCAAGTTGCAGGGGCGTCATCAATAGATCACCTTGACCT
>MEUM01000111.1:1729-5814 GCA_001771735.1 Caldifarciminota bacterium RBG_13_43_14
TGACCTTCGGTCCAATTTTTACCGTAGTGTTTTTCCATCCACTGCTTAGTTGGCACCAAGCCGGTTTTCTCACCAGGTAAATCAATGCCGGTTTTAGAGCCGAAACCAAATTCCTGCGCGATTGATGATATATTATCAAGACCGATCAGCGAACCAAGTTGATAGAAATATATATCACATGACTGAATTATCGCTTGGACTAGATCCAGTTGTCCATGGGTTTTCCAGCATTTAAAGATACGTTTGCCAAGACGGTATTTACCCTTGCATGGTGAAAAATACCGGAACCGATCGATCAGTTTTTGATTTAATGCGGCCAGAGCGATAAATGGTTTGAACGTTGAACCACAGGGGTAGACGCTCATGATTGCGCGATTATACATTGGGGCGTCAGGGTCACTAATAAGAACACGCCATTCTCCGTATTTTAATCCATGGACAAAGAGATTAGGATCGAAGCCCGGTTTCGAATACAACGAGAGCACAGCACCGGTTCGGGGGTCGAGACATACACAGGCAGCTGCCTGGTAATCAGCAAGAAATACTGCGATTGATTCACATAAAACTGCATCGATTGTAGTGTGAAGGTCCAGTCCGGGCTGCAATGGTGTAGGTCTTTTTTCGGCTACAATACTTATCTCACGACCGTGAGCATCAACCTCAATATACTCGACACCAACATGTCCTTTAAGCTGGGACTCATAGTTTTGTTCAAGCCCAAGTCTTCCAATATAATCGTCGATCGAATAACCAGGTTTCTCCTTTACTTCGGTTTCGGTTATTTCACCGACATATCCAAGAATATGGCAGAGAATATTGCCGTACGGGTAATTACGCAATGGTTCGACTCCCACGACAATCCCTTTTAATATATCCTGGTGTTCCTCAATATATGATAATTGTTCAAATGAAATATCGTGGGCGATTTTGACCGGGATGTATTGATTTCTTTGGCGGCGGCATTTTTCAACTATTGTTTCAGTATTCATTTCGAGTATATGCATTATCGTTGAAATCGTTTTCTGATCGGCGATAGTCTGGATGATTGAAATATAGAATCCTGGTCTTGTATTTGCGATTTCAACGCCGTTGCGATCATAAATTTTTCCGCGGGGTGCTGGGTGGAAATTCTGTCGTATCCGGTTTTGTTCGGCCAAACGATTATACTTTGCATTTTCGATGATTTGCAATCGAGCCGCAGCGAGAAATATTAAAACACCGATAAAAACCATGAGGTTGCGGATGAATCTAAAACGTTTTACGTTTTCATCCATTGTCGGTATACGATCTTATGCAGCCCCAGATAAATGGGGATAAAAGCCAAAAAGGTTATTACTATTGACCAAATATGAAAATTGGTAACGGAAAGTAGACTAATAACGATTACTCTTGATAAAAAAAACGCACTGAATAATGCGATCGTGGTGGGCAGGTTCTGAACAATAAAATCACGAACATAAATAATTACCTGGCCTAATACTAAAAATATCAATATATTCAGCCCGAGCCTGGAGGGATTATATAGATCGATCAAAAATCCGACAAATAATGCGTAAAGCAGACCGATCCAGTTATTTTCGTGCCAGAAAATAAAAAAAATAACTATTGCAATCAGATCGATGTAGCGATTGAACGGCAAAAACAAATAAAATAAGGCCAGGTACAAAACAAATCTCATGGTTGATTCATTTTTCTGTCGTCTGGGTTATTTGTGATCACATATACATAATAAAGTCGATTTACCCGAGCCGCCGGCTCCAGATATATACATTTAAAGAATAAATCGGATTTCATCTCGATATCGCGGACATAACCAATGACGATACCGGATGGGAATATATCGCTCATTCCCGAAGTGACGACCGTATCATTAATGAATATTTCATCATTTATCCTGATATATTCGAATTGCAATTTTTTAAAGCGTTTGACCATTCCATGAACATTGGTTCTTGCATCGAGCGCGCTTACCGAGAATGCATTATTTTCAACAGTTTCAACTAAACTTTCATTATCGCCGGTATACTTAATCCGGCCAACTAGTCCATCGCTGCAAATCACTGCTTGATCAACATTTAAACCATGCCGGGATCCCTTATTAATTGCCAAAAAGCCGTTGATATTGGAGGGATCGCGTCCAATTATCTGTGATTTAACTAATTGAAATGATGTAACTTCAAGATCATCTCTCTGTAATTGTAAATTTTCCCCAAGCTTAGTATTTTTGAGTTTAAGTATTTCTATTTTCCGTTCAAGGTCTTCAATGCGCTGATTGGTGATATCCAGGAATTGCAGATAACCAGTAATAGTCTTCACCGGATACAAAAGTACGGGTGCGAAGATATTGGCAACCTTTAATTTCCCTTCCGGTTTCAAAGCTAACAGGGTGATCGGTAGAACAAGGGAAATTGAAAAAATGAATAACTGACGTTTGGACAACTATTCTCTCTTCATCTGAAAAATTACTTTTTCGTATTTGGACATATCCTCAAGGATTTTACCCGCTCCGATCACCACTGCTTTATTCGGTTCTTTAGCGATCGTTACCGGTAAATTGGTTTCTTCTCTTACTAAGGTATCGATTCCCTTTAAAAGTGAACCACCACCGGCCATATAGATTCCGCTATTAACAATATCGGAGGCCAATTCAGGCGGGGTTTTTTCCAGGGTCAAGCGAATCGCTTCAATGATCATTGAAAGCGGTTCCTGTATGGCTTCACGAACTTCATGACTTGTCAATTTTATGGTTTTTGGTATACCTGAAACGAGATCACGTCCTCGTACCTCGATCGTTTTTTCTTCGATCGTCGGAAAAGCATTGCCCACTTCGATCTTTATCTGCTCGGCGGTCTGTTCACCGATTATTATATTGTAATTCTTTTTTATATACTGAAGAATTGCATCATCCATTTCATCGCCGGCAGTACGCACTGAGTTATTAGCAACGATACCGGATAATGCGATAACCGCGATCTCGGTAGTGCCGCCGCCGATATCGATGATCATATTACCGATAGGGGAGTCCACTGGCAGGTCGATACCTATCGATGCCGCGATCGGTTCTGATACAAGAAACACCTCTCGGGCACCAGCCGCCTCAGCTGAGTCACGAACCGCTCTTTTCTCGACTTCGGTGATACCGGATGGTACACAAATAATTACCCGCGGTCGTGTAAACAGCTTTTTTTTCTGGACTTTCTCAATGAATGTTCGCAGAAGCAATTCAACCATTTCAAAATCAGCTATCACCCCATCCTTCATTGGACGGATCGCCTTGATTTCACCCGGCGTTCGGCCGAGCATTCTTTTTGCCGCGTCGCCGGCGGCAAGACATTTTTTGGTCCGGGTATCGATCGCGACAACGGTTGGTTCGTTCAATACAATACCTCGATCATTCACATAGATCAGGGTTGTACATGTCCCGAGATCGATTGCAATATCGCTTACAAATTGGCTTTTAATGACGCGAAAGAATTTTGTTATCGCCTTTAAATCAAATGCCACGAATTTCCTCCTTTTTATTCTAATATTTATATTACATAATTTGGAATTTATGTCAAGGATTAAGTGGTGATTAACAAATAGATGCTGGATATACGATTCACGATGCAAGATACAGGATTCATGATGCAGGATACTACATCCATGTAATTAGTAGTTGGTAATTATGTAATTGGGTAACTAACAAATAGAGCATATCAGGATACCAGAAGATTAGTGGGCAGCAAATCAGCATATCAGAGTATCGGAAATAATTCCTGATTTGCTGATGCCCTGATAATCTTCGTGCTGATAATCTGATTTTCTGATCTACGCATTTTCTCCTGTTCTCCCTTTCCATTTTTTATCAAGGATCAAGTATCCTGTATCATGTATCAATCTTTGGCCGACTACGGTTTGCGGCTATTTCCTACTTCCCACTTATTATACTATTAAGTTCTATCTGCTTGACAGGGAATAAGGTTTGATTACAATGAATCAGGAGGATTTGATGAAAGAATCGCGCAAAAAAAAGGAGCAACGGGTAACAGGGCGTCGCAAGAAACTTAGTGAAACTGAATTTCGACGTTTAATAGAAAAAGATA
>MEUM01000111.1:6086-8255 GCA_001771735.1 Caldifarciminota bacterium RBG_13_43_14
TGCGATGATCGAATTCGTTGAACATTTCAAACTTGTGGCGACCAGAGCCTAGATTCTTGGTAATTCCCGCGATCTTTCGACCAGCTGCATCAATTATCTCCAATTCAACTCGACTGTGTAAATTCGTAATGAATTCGATCGTTGCTCTATTCCGTATCGGGTTTGGTCTAACCATTAACCCGGCTTCAACGATTTCTTGCCGATGCTCATAAGTACCTAAATTATGTCCTTCAGGTATTAGATATGGATCAGCCAATAATGCCATACCATAATGCCAACACATCCGTTCAAAATCCATACCCACTGAATCATATATACATGTGAACCAATATTTGAATGCATCACCAAGGTTTTTAGTTTCACCTAAACGGCGATAGAAATAGTTGAAGTCCAGCATACTTCCGGTTTTTGTTGATCCGATCGCACCTACGCCGCTGGTTGCGTTGAATACGCTCCGGGTACCGCCACTGCCGCTGGTTGTGTAGCGGCAAAAAGAACAGGCAAAATGGTTATAGAAGTTTGTGGGTGGATTTTGAGTAGTATACTCGGTTGCATAGTACGTATCATGACTTGAACCGCTGTTATACGTGAATTGGTGCAGGCTCGGAGAAGAATGGGCAAAAACTGAGACCCAGGCCTGGGTCGTGTTCAATTTTGTACGATATATTGATGCCCTTGTCGTTTCAGCGTGCCAGTAGCTCATAGTATCCGAATACAGCAACGATACATCATCAGCCCACTGTCCAGCCCATGGTATCCAGTCATCGTCGACAAAGATCAGGGCGCGTTGGGTCAGTAGCAGGGTATCATGCCGAAAAGAATTGTTCTTACGAAAATAAGTTTTAAGATAAGTCGTGTCGCTGCCCAATCCATAAGGCCAGAGGCGACCGATATAAATCTCCGGTTTAACGCTGCCGGTGTGACCATCATAAAGACCGTTCCCGGTGTTCATCGTATCAAGCCAGTTCCCATCGAGATCCATATAGAATAGATCGATCGGGAAATTTGCATAACCATATTGATTGAAATCATTAGCAATCTCATACCACGCGACCGGTAAATTACCTATAAGCACCGCGCCCTCAATGCTCGAAGTATTGTACAGATTGCTTAGAAAGGTCCTTAATGATTCGGGTGTTCCACCGCTCATCTGATAGGTGTAGACAGTATGCCCGTCAGACTGCAGATTAGTGGAGTAAATTGTCAATTCAGTATTGAGATGCGGCGCGATGCTTGATTCAACAATGACGACGACATTACCAGCCCGTCCATCCCCATACGTGATGTTCGATAATTGCCAATGAAAAGGCATATATGGATGTTTTGCTATCCACTCTTCATATGTTTCCGGTACTGAACCTTCTGGTCCGGCCCAGTGTAGTAAAGTCACACCATTTTGGGCAAAGGTCATGACAGTGATACTGATAATTATTAAAAGTCTCAATTATGCCTCCTTTGTATAAGTATAATACAAACTATGAGATCGTCAAGAACCACCTTGATACTGGATTCATTTAGTAATTTGTAATCTATTCCTGGTAATTACGTAATTTGTAATTAGTAATTAGGTAATTAACACATAGAGCATATCAGGACACCAAAGGATCAGTGGGCAGCAAATCCGCAATGCCTTTTCCTTTCTGTCATTCTGAATTTATTTCAGAATCTCATGTCTTTTAAATTTGCAATCCGCAATTCGAAATGTTTTTGTTGTATCCTGAATCGATCTGTTATGTTATCCGGCATCATTCTTTGAGTTATCATGAATCATGCATCTTGAATCAGGCATCGGTCTTTTAGGTATCAGGTATCATGTATCCGGTATCCGGTATCATTCTTTTGAGTTATCCGGCATCATGTATCATGCATCTTGAATCCTGTATCCGGAATCCTGAATCTGGTATCAGGCATCGGTCTTTTAGGTATCATGTATCAATCTTTGGCCGATTACGCGCTACGGTCTTTTCATTGACTTAGCGCTGTCTCGCTATATAATCAACCGTGAGTTTTACTTTTGATGATCTCAATGAAGAGCAACGTCGCGCAGTAACGATAGAGAATGGACCTATACTGATACTGGCCGGAGCTGGAAGCGGAAAGACCAGAGTGATTACCTACCGTATTGCTTATCTGATTAGTAAACGACTAACCTCACCACGAGGTATTATA
>MEUM01000111.1:8317-8390 GCA_001771735.1 Caldifarciminota bacterium RBG_13_43_14
TCGGGGAGATATCTGGATCCGCACCTTTCATTCGACCTGTGCGAAGATCCTTCGTGAAAGTCTTCGTCGTAAT
>MEUM01000112.1:0-2996 GCA_001771735.1 Caldifarciminota bacterium RBG_13_43_14
CGTCTCAATGTAAGTCCTTACAGTTTACAGTTTTATAAGACCACGAACGGTGGTTCAACCTGGTCAGTAGTAACCTTGAATGCTAATCAGGGCATGGGTTATTGCGTGACTATCGATCCTTCGAATGCTAATACGATTTATGCGGGCGGTTATTATTACATTTCCCCGGATTATCATCCCTGTGTATTTAAATCAACGAATGGTGGTTCAAGTTTTACTGAAATATCCACCGGCATAGCGGCAACTGGTTATTATTTATATTCGCTTGCCGTTCATGGGACCAATCCAAACATCATTTATGCCGGTACATACAACACATTGTATCGCACAATAAATGGCGGAGCGAATTGGACCCAGGTAGGCAGCGCAACCTATGTCTATTCGATCTCGGCAAGTACCGCAAATCCGAACCTGGCCTATGCGGGCAGCATGTCATATGTATACAAAAGCACTGATGCCGGAGCTACCTGGATTTCATCGAGCACGGGTCTTAGCGGCAGTTATTTCCGCGATGTATACGCTCATAAGACAAATGCCAATCTCGCATTCGTCGCAAATAATACCGGTTTTTTCAAGACGACCAATAGCGGATCGACGTGGAACCCATCCAATTACGGCATGGCGATCGGTTCGATCGACGGTTTTGCCGGTCCTGGGCAGTTACCGGCAACAATGTATACATCATATGAAGAGATCGCGGTCTTTAAAACCACGAATAATGGATCTGACTGGACATCGCTTAGCACTCCGGTCGGATGCGGCAATATCTGCGCTTTTGCATTTTATAATACCGACCCGAATACAGTTTATGCATTGGAAGGTTATGGTTGAGGAAACGCAGAACTCTATAAGAGTACAAACGGCGGGTCCGTTTGGTCTTTACTGGAAAGCTATTACACTGACGGTGGAGATTTTGTAGCCGATCCCAATAATAACAATGTATTCTGGAGCTGCGGCCGCTATTATGATGGTGTTCAGTACGTCATGACTGCTTCAAAGACCACTGATGGCGGGACAAGCTGGACGCGATATTTGTTGACTACGACCTCGAGCATGGCCATGTCGATCGCTATCGATCCGAATAATTCGAATATCGTATATGTAGGAGGTTATCCATATTTATTCAAAACGATCAACGGCGGTACATCCTGGATAAACTCGACTAACGGCATTACCGATAGTATATTTAAGATCAGGATCGATTCAACCAGCACTAACATAATATATGCGGCGAGTTACGATGGAGTTTTTAAGACAACAAATTCTGGATTAACCTGGTCGAATACCGGGTGCACAGAAACAAAATCGGTTCTCATTGATCCGGATGATCATTTAATCATTTATGCGGGATCGAACAGCGGTGTTTATAAAAGCACGAATGGCGGCAGTTCCTGGGTTGCAATGAACGATGGTATGACCGGTAACTATATTTCATCCCTGGGTATAAATCCGGGTGTTTATTTATATGCCGGGACCGAAGATGAAGCAATGTTCAGATGGTCTTTGCAGGTTGGTATAGATCAGCAGACAAAAATCAATACTTCCCGGCCAGTACTCAGCGTATATCCGAATCCTGCGCATAATACTATTTTGATCAAATACCAGTTGTCTGAAGAAACGCCAATTCATCTTGCCGTTTATGATGTGACCGGAAGACATATCAAAACTCTGGTTGATGCAGCACAGTCATCCGGGAATTATGTGCAGACCTGGGACGGTACGGATCACCGCAATGTGTCGGTAGCGGCTGGGATCTATTTCTATAAATTGACGACGCCTACCGAGACAAATTTAAGCAAGATCGTTTTAATGAAATAAATAAAAGCCAAACAAAAAGGGGCTCCTAAAGAGCCCCTTTTTGTTTGCCATTAGATTATTTGATCATGATGATCTTTTCGATCGCCTTGACGTCGTCGGTGATGAGTTTGCAGAAGTAAACACCGGCTGGAACTGGATATCCTTTGTTGTCAGTTCCACGCCAGATCACTGAATGATCACCAGCAGTTTGATATGTGCTGATGAGCTCTACCACCTGGCGTCCTTGAATATCATAGATCGAGAGACACGCGTTCTGATCGCGACCAAGGGTATAATTGATGCTTAGATTGCCTTTAGTCGGATTAGGCTGACAGGAAATATTCATCGGTACAATATTTTTACTGTTTTCCTGCATGCCTACCGCCAGGCTCCAGCGGTACATGCTTGCGCCATCAGTGCCGGTAAATAGATAATTGTTGTGATTAACGCCAAGCGAACTGATATTAGTATTGAATAATCCAGTGTTCATTAATGTCCAGTTCGAACCACCATTCGTACTATAATATACACCACTGGATGTTCCTGCGTAAATTGTCGTTGAAGTAGTGACATCGATCGCCAGCGAGGTCACGCCAGTGAGACCGGTACTGCTCCAGTTCGTTCCGCCATTGGTCGATTTGAACGCACCGCTTGAAGAGCCGGCATATAAGATACTGCTGTTGTTAGGATCGATCGCGATATCATTAACCGTGCCGGTAAGCCCGGTACTCGATTTTACCCAATTATTGCCAGCATCCGTGCTCTTGTAAAAACCGGTATAACCGCCGGCGTAAACAAGATTTGAATTTGATGGATCGATACGGAGGGCAGTGCAGGTACTATAAACTGTGGTTTCTAATGTGTCGCGTGTCCAGGTGGCTCCGGCATCAGTGGATTTTGAAACTGACATTAGGTAAGTTGTAGTGTAAATATATCCGCCACTATACAGTACCTGATTGTTGTTTGGATCCATGATCAAGGCACCACCATCAGCATAGTAGCTGTCCAGCGCTGAGGACCAGACGGCTCCGCCGTCTGTGCTCTTATAGAGCTCAGCGTTGCCTCAGCCCGATCCCTCAAGCACGTAAATTACGTTTGGATTAGTGGGATCGATCGCAGCTTCGCAGATATTGCCGCAGCCAATTGGTGTAGGCAGTTGTGACCAGTTCGTGCCGTTGTTTGTAGTTTTAAATACGCCG